>JAEFBC010000085.1 GCA_016292155.1 Saccharofermentans sp.
ACCTTCCGGGCATCCAGATCTATGCAGGAAATAACCTGGGAAGCCCGCTTGACATCAAGACAACAAAGGCTTACGGCCAGTACGATGCTATCTGCCTTGAGGCTCAGATGGTACCTAATGCCGTTAATCTTGAAGGCTTTGTTTCTCCTGTCATCAAGGCAGGCAAGAAGGTTTACCACGCCTGCGGATACAGATTTGTTTAAATCATTGATGATTTTGGCTTTTTTGAGTGGTACAATGCTTAACTAATTAAAAACATCTTTAAGAAAGAAGGATAGTTTTATGGAAAAGAAGAATCTCGACTGGACAAATTTGACCTTCTCTTATCAGAAGCAAGATAAGAGATTCGTAGCTAACTACACGAACGGCGCATGGGACGAAGGCGCGCTCATCGATGACGACATGATCGTCATGAGCGAAGATGCAGGCGTTCTCCAGTATGCTCAGACTGTATTTGAAGGCCTTAAGGCTTATGAGACAGTAGACGGCAGGATCGTTACTTTCCGTCCTGACCTCAACGCTGAAAGACTTCATGACTCTGCAGTCCGCCTCGAGATTCCCCCGATTTCCAAGGAATTATTCCTCAGATCAGTCCAGGAGACAGTTGCAGGCAACGCAGCTTGGGTTCCTCCGTATGGTTCCGGCGCATCACTCTACCTGAGACCTTATATCTTCGGTATTAACCCCGTTATCGGCGTTAAGCCTGCTGATGACTATCAGTACAGGATCTTCGCTACACCTGTAGGCCCTTACTTCAAGGGCGGCGCTAAGCCGATCGCAGTTAAGATCTCTGACTTTGACCGTGCTGCTCCGAGAGGAACAGGCAACATCAAGGCAGGCCTCAACTATGCTATGTCTCTCCACGCAATCGTTACAGCACACAAGGAAGGATTTGCTGAGAACATCTATCTCGATCCCGCTACACGTACAAAGATTGAGGAGACAGGCGGAGCTAACATCATCCTTACAGACGGCCAGGGCACACTCGTTGTACCTAAGTCCGATTCCATCCTTCCTTCTATCACAAGAAGATCCTTGGTTTACGTTGCTGAGCACTATTGCGGCATGAAGATAGAGGAGAGAGAAGTATATCTCGACGAGATCATGAGCGGTAAGTTCACAGAAGGTGGTCTCTGCGGTACAGCTGCAGTTATCTCACCTCTCGGTTCCATCAACGATCACGGCAAGGAATTCAAGTTCGCTTCCGGCATGGAGGAAATGGGTCCTGTCATGACAAAGCTCAGAGAGACACTCACAGGCATCCAGATGGGTACTGTTGAAGCACCTGAGGGCTGGATCATGGAGATCAAGGTCTGATCTGATTCAAAATCCGGTTAATAAAGGCTGTCACTTCATATATGTGACAGCCTTTTTCTTTGATGATTTTGTTATTGTTTTCAGATTTCCCGGTCGTGGGCAGACTTTAGTACTGCATAACTGAACAGGCCGATGCCGTCAGGAGAGTTGGGGTGGTACTGGTTGTACATGTATTTCTCAGCGCCTTCCGCATCTAAGACTGATGAGATGACAGAGTCTGCGTCGATGTATATGCAGTCAGAATTTTCGCAATATGATGCCATGGCACTGCGGAATTCGTCACCGCGGATGAAATAGCTTTCATCAAGGTTGCAGAATGTCCACGGGGAGACAAAGTAGATCCTGGCTCCATTGGATTTGCTTTTTAGAAGAGTTGCAAGATCACCAGTATTTCTGGCGAAGTCATCTGCCGTGACAGAGGCAGTTGGCTTGTCAGCGAAAAGAATATCATTGATGCCTATCGCAATAATATAAATGTCAGCAACAGGGATATTATCTATTCCGTTGATGAGGTCTTTGACCTGCCAGCCGCTGGTAGAGTAATTGGATACTTTTCCTTTTATATATGGCACCATTGGCTGGTACCAGGGCACACCGTTAGTGGTCGCTCCGAAAGTTATGCTGTCACCCAGAAAACAAACAGATTTTCCGCTTTGGAGATCTTCATAAAAGGTGCTGTCCTTAAGTTCATCGGTCATCCCGCCGTAGAGTTCGTAGTTTTGGTGAAGGATGCGGTAATGTTCAATTTTGGGATAGAACACGATAAATAACAGTGCTGATACGAGCAAAACTAATACGACCGACAGAATGATCGCTGTTTTGCTGAGTCTTTTGCTGTATGAGTTCCTGAGCATAAAAAGATAATATCACAAGTAAACTACTGCAAATAATAAACCTGCACACCTCAGGCGGTATGCAGGTCATGAACGGTGATTAAAAATACTGATTACAGCAGGTGAGCTCTCAATTCCTCTCCGGAAAGGGGTGAGAGGAGTGCAGGAGCGATGTCAAAGACTGTCTTGCATCCGAAGTCGCCCTTCTGTGAGAGGCGGTAGATAGCTCTTGCGTAAGCTGTGAGAACAGATCCTGTGAACTCAGGGTTGGAATCGAGCTTTAATGAATACTCGATTACGTGCTTGTTCTCGCCGTTTACGCCTGTCTTGCCTGTGCGGAATACGAAGCCGCCGTGATTGATCCTGGAGTGATCTCTTACGAACTCTTCCTCGGAGATGAAGTGTACTGTCGTATCGTAATCTGCGAAGTAGTTAGGCATTTCCTTGATCGTCTTCTCGATGAGAGCCAAGTCAGCTCCTTCCTCAGCTACTACGAAGCACTCTCTTAAGTGCTTCTGGCGTGTTGTGAGTTCAGGCTCGGAACCGGATCTTACTGCCTCGAGTGCTGCTTCTACAGGGATAGTGTACTGCTTGCCGTTCTTAATGCCGGGAACTCTTCTGATCGCTTCGGAGTGACCCTGGGATACGCCCTTGCCCCAGAATGTATAATCCTTGCCCTCAGGAAGGATGCAGCTGCCGTAGAGACGGTTGATTGAGAACATTCCGGGATCCCATCCGCCGGAGATGAGTGCTGCGTGATTGCTTGCTGATGCAGCCTTATCAACATTTGCGAAATGCTCAGGGATCTTAGCGTGAGTATCGAAGCTGTCGATTACGTTGAACATTGAAGCATATTCGGGAGTCTGTGTGGGAAGGTCTGTAGCAGAACCGCCGCAGATGACGAGAACGTCGATCTTGTCCTTCCAGTCAGCTGTGTCAGCGACAGAAACTACCGTGATTCCGGGAGTAAGTGTCTTAACAGTGGAAGGGTCTCTTCTTGTAAATACTGCTGAAAGCTCCATGTCCGGATTCTGACGGATAGCAAGCTCTACGCCCTTTGCGAGGTTGCCGTAGCCTAAAATACCGATTCTGATTGCCATTATCTGATCCTCCTAAGGATGAAGTAACTATTGGTTACTGATTTTATATTCGCTCGAAATTATAACAAACTTGATAGGAATTTGTGTATATCTTGGGAGTATAACAAAAATACGGTTATTGTATTATAATTGCCCTATGCCAAACATAAAGTATCTGATAAGGCGCGTTACGCGCATGGACTATAAGGCGATGAACGCCAAGATCAAGGATATCCACGAGAAGTCGGGCAAGTCCCGTGTGTGGATATTCTTCGACATGATCCACTGCGGCAGGAAGTTTGGCGCAGGCTATATGGATTACTGGCTCTATGAGATGTATAACCTCAATGACAAAGAGCGCGACACATATATCACCAGAGGCC
>JAEFBC010000086.1 GCA_016292155.1 Saccharofermentans sp.
GGAAATAGCACGCCTACTATTATACCTTTTCTGAGCGTCAATTGGGTGAATTACTCGTTTTTCGCGAGATTCACGATTTATTTGCGATACAGTCTTCCTTTGTTCGGCACTTATCTGAACAACAGGCTGTGTCAAGAGCTTTCTTGCCTCCTCCTTTGCCTGGAGTCTGGCCTCTTCCATGGCCATTGCTTCAGGGTCGATCACCGGCTGGACCGGAGGCATCTCTGCTGCAACCTGAACAGGCTGTACCTGGGTATTAGGATGGATCTGAACGACAGGCTTCATCTGCGGTTCCTGCTGGATCGGCTCATAAGTAGCTTCAACAGCTGTCATCGCAGGCACTTCTGCCGGCGGGACTATCTTCTCAAGAGGGATCGAGAGCTGCTCTGCCATAGGCGGAATAGCTGCGGTCTCCCTGGCAATCTCTGTCTCAAGGCCTGTAACCGGGCCGTCTTCCTCGTCGTAGAAGTCATCGATATAAAGGAGTTCGTCCTTTAATTCCTCGAATCTCTCATCGCCGAAAGATGACAGTAGCTTAGCAAGAGCCTTGTCTCTGGCTGCCACTTCAGGCTCAGGGATTATCTCGTACTCGTCGACGACGCTTACCAGATCCGTATACCCAAGAGATCTTACAGCCTCACACTCCTGAAGTCCCAGGAAATATGCGGCAGCTCTGTGTAATGGCTTATCTGATATGATTCCTGCCTTGGCATCGCTGTATGCGCCGTCGAAAACCGTCTTTCCGGTAGGAAGGCTCAGTATAAACGTCGCGCCCTGGCCATATGTAGATGTAACGCTTATTACGCCGTCATGCATGTCGGCGATCTCTTTTGCGATCGCAAGTCCGATTCCGGATCCGCCGACCTCTCTGTTGCCGGAGTTATCCACTCTGTAGAATCTCTCGAAAAGATGGTCAATATCCTTAGCAGGAATTCCCCTTCCGTTGTCATCCACCTGGACGGCAACTCTGTCATCGATCACCGCAATGCTGATATGAACCTGGTTCGGAACGGTCTTTCCTTCGTAATTAATGTACTTGATGGCATTTGTAAGGAGGTTTACGATCGTCCTTACGATGAGCTTCGAATTACCGTAAAGCAGCGGATATACGCCATCTTCAGGCAAAGTGAATATGACATTTGAAGCACCCGGATAATCCTGGATATTGGAATATGCGGCAGATACCGCATCCCTGATGTCGAAGATCTCCATCCTGCTCGTATGTGAACACTGGGACAATACAAGGAAGTCATTGACGATATCCTGCATTCTTACAGTGTTTTCCTCGATCCTTCCGCTCCATGTGATGAGCTCATCCATAGTCGGGCCGTTGCCGTCCTGGCATGCTCTTCTTATGGAGAATACTGAACTCTTAATGGATGTAAGAGGAGTCTTAAGTTCGTGCGAAACGTTCGCAGCAAGGTCCTTCTGACGTCTCTCGTCGTCCTTGATCTGGGTAATGTCATCGACTATTACGATATTCAATTCTTCCTTGCCGAAGAACTTGGACTCGGCCTGTGCAGGCCTTCTTATTATCTTTATCTCATATATCCTGCGGTTGTTTATATAGTTGACTCTTATGAGGTTGACTCCGTTTTCGAGACTTAAGATATAGTTCGACTTAAGCTGGTTGCCGTTGTCGAATGTCTCAAGGAAATTGTTTAAAGTCTTGGGAAGTCCGCCTTTAAGGAAATCCGGAAGCCTGAAGATCGTCTCATTGCAGAAAAGAGCGCCCTTCGAATCGTAAACTGCAATGCCGAGGCCAACCGTATCGAGCACAGCCTTCTGGATGAGCTTGTCGCGCTCGAGATTATCCATGTCACCTGAGACTTTTGACTGCAGCGTAGTATTGCCTATCAGGTATCCTATTAGGATTCCCAAAAGGACCAATATAACAGCAAGGACCGCGATAACAACCGGGTTCTGGAATGCCTGTTCTAGTGCCGAAAAAGAAATTACGCTAAGCAAAATCAATCCAAATCATTAGGGAAGAAATAGCCGAAGCCTCTTCTTGTAAGGATGTACTTGAAATTCTTCTGATCAGGTTCGATCTTCTGACGGGTACGCTTGATCGTAACGTCAACCGTTCTCTCGTCGCCTAAGAAATCGAACTTCCAGACCTGCTTTAACAGCTCGGATCTGGAACATACTCTGCCCATATTCTGCTCGAGATACTGTAATAACTGGAACTCTCTGTTCGTAAGATCGCATGATTCCTCATGCTTGAATGCCTGCATAACATCGCCATCGATGATGAGCTCACCGCCGCAATATTCGTGTCTATTGCCCTCTGCGCCGTGTGACTTGTTGCTGTATTCAGTACGCCTGATCATGGCTCTGAGCTTCTCAACCAGGATCATCGGCTCATAAGGCTTGGAAACATAGTCGTCTGCACCGGCACGGAGAGCTTCGACCTGATACTGGGACAGGTCTCCCTTACCGGTCAGGAATAATACAGGTGTCTTATATCCCTGATCTCTATAGTCCTTGATGAACTGCATTCCGGAATATCCGGGCATCATCCAGTCGAGAATGATAACGTCGGGGCGCTCCAGGTCTGCCAACTCAAATCCTCTCTTGCCGTCTGTGGCTGTAATTACATTGAATTCAAAGGATTTAAGCATATCTGCAGTAGAATCGACTACCGCTCTGTCATCATCTATAATCAGGATCTTTGCCATATTCACACCTCGCAATAGGTAAAGGAAAATTAAATTATAGTTGTATTGTACCAATAATCGATTTTATGTAAATTGTAATATTACATTTTTTTATCGGTTTTTTTACGGCACGAAAATGGCCCCAAAATGGCAAAAGAAAAGTCCCTCCGCGTTTATTCGCGAAG
This sequence comes from Saccharofermentans sp., assembly GCA_016292155.1. Classification (GTDB taxonomy): domain Bacteria; phylum Bacillota; class Clostridia; order Saccharofermentanales; family Saccharofermentanaceae; genus Saccharofermentans. The sequence goes on from JAEFBC010000086.1 coordinate 2,846, forward strand.
GGACTTATATTATCCGGCAGCAATCTATCTTCCCGGGCCGTTGCCAGCCGAGTATTGTCGACGCCAGTGAGCTTAACTTCTGTGTTCGGAATGGGAACAGGTGTGGCCTCACCGCAATAACCACCGGAATGGTTGAGAGTCTTATACCCTCA
>JAEFBC010000087.1 GCA_016292155.1 Saccharofermentans sp.
AAGCGCCAGCTCATCACAAAGGGTGCCGTTGAAGAGATCTTATCGATCTGCTCCTTCATCGAGATCGACGGTGAAGTTAAGGACATTACTGACGAGCTTAAGGCGAATGCGAAAAAGATCGCCGAAGAGAACAACCTCGAAGGCATCCGTGTTATCGCTGTAGCACAGAAGAATAACGTTCACGGCGTCGATGTCTTCGGCGTTCAGGACGAGAGCGAGATGGTATTGATCGGATTCGTCGGATTCTTAGATCCGCCGAAGGAATCCGCAGGCGAAGCAATTAACGCATTGAGAAAGAACGGCGTACGTACGATAGTCCTTACGGGCGACTCCGAAGGCGTTGCCATCAATATCTGCGGCAGACTCGGCTTCTCAACGGAGATGTCTCTTACTGGTGCCAAGATCGAAGCAATGACTGACGACGAGTTAAGGGAAGCATGCGAGAAGTGCGACATCTTCTCCAAGCTCTCGCCTTACCAGAAGCAGCGTGTGGTTAAGATGTTCCAGGCTAACGGCCACACCGTAGGCTACATGGGTGACGGCATCAACGACAGCTTGCCCTTAAAGCAGGCAGACATCGGTATCTCCGTTGACAACGCTGTTGATATCGCGAAAGAAGTCGCTGACATCATCCTCCTCGAAAAGGACCTCATGGTATTGGACGAAGGCGTTGTAGAAGGCCGTTCCACTTTCGCGAACATGTCCAAGTACTTAAAGATGTCCGTCTCAGGCAACTTCGGAAATATGTTCTCGGTACTCATCGCAAGTATCTTCTTACCGTTCCTGCCGATGCTTCCTGTACATATCCTCGTGCAGAACCTCTTAAATGACTTCGCGCAGCTCGGCATGCCTTTCGACCACGTCGAATCCAAGTACATCGAGAAGCCCAAGAAATGGGACCTCGGCGGCATCAAGGGCTTCATGGTATCGTTCGGTCTTTTGAGTACTGTCCTGGACGTTTTGTGCTTCCTCGTACTGTGGTTTATCTTCGGATACAACAATCCTGAGATGGCCGGCTACTTCCAGTGCGGCTGGTTCATGTTCGGAGTCATCTCACAGACGATGGTAATCCACACGATCAGAACACCGAAGCTCCCGTTCATCGGCGACAGGGCATCGATCCAGCTGACGCTCTCAACACTTGCAGTCATTGCGGTTACGCTGATAATCGGATTTACCGGACTGTCTGCGCTTTTCGATCTTCCGACAATGCCCATAAGCTACATTCTCTGGCTTGCGATACTCATGGTAGTCTACATGGTTTTCGCGCAGATCATGAAGGTCATCTACATCAAGAGACACAAGGATTGGTATTGATTTATGAGTAAGAAGACCGGTTCTAAAGCAAAGAAAGTCATAGTCACCATCCTGGTGGTATTAGTTGCCCTGATCGCCATCGTGCTGATCGGCGCAAGGATCTATTTCAGGGCGCCCGTAAGCAGCTATTACAAGGCTTCTGAGAAGGCTTTTGTAATACCGGGCCTTATGGATAACATGACGCCGCAGGGACTGGATTACGTATCGTCAGTAGACACATATCTTATCTGCGGCTATCAGAAGGACGGCTCTCCGTCACGCGTTTACAGAGTCGACGGAACAAGCGGCAAGGATGAAGGCTATGTTGTCATGGGCGACGAGAACGGAAATGCCATTAAGCCCCATGCAGGCGGCCTTGCTTCACACGGTGAATACCTTTTCGTTGCAGGCGATGAGGATGCGTGCATAAATGTCTATAATCTGAATGACGTTCTTTCCGCTAAGAGCGGAGATACAGTAAAGAAGCTCGGAAGTTTCTCCACCAAGTTTTTCGGTGACAAGATCAATGTTGCGTGGATCTGCTTTGCCGATGACCGCATGATCGTAGGCGAGTTCTACAGGGATTCGAATTACATGACCGACAAATCCCACTGGATCACGACAAAGACAGGCGAGGAGAACCGCGCAATTGCGTGGGCTTATAAGTTCAGTAATGATGAGGATTCGGTTTTCGGCATCGCTAATAAGCCTTTTGAGATGTATTCGATGCCGGGCCTGGTTCAGGGCATGACGGTCAGGGACGGAAAGATCTGGATTTCCCAGTCTTACGGAACTGCAAAATCCACGATCAGATGCTATGACATTTCCGGCAGTGAACCTGTGTCTTTTATGGCGAAGATATATTCCGGCAGAGCCGAAAAGGATATTCACGTACCCATCTATGCATTTGACAGCTCGACTGAGGTATATGCATTCGATGCTCCGCCGATGGCAGAAGAGATCATTTTCAAGGACGGCAAGCTTCTTATAATGAGCGAGTCCGCTTCCATGAAATACATCTTCGGCAACTTCACTGGCGGAAGATGGTGCTATGCGACGGACATAGACAAGCTCGTTTAACCGTTTGCTTTAATGAAGTGCATCCTTGAAAATCGCACAGGCGGCAAATTGTGCTATATGACAGAGAAAACGCGTCTGATATAAGAAAAACTTATTCCTGCTGCATTTTACAAAAGTGATATAATTCCTCCCTGAAAGTGTTAAAAAGGGAGATTAAGTTTGTGCGCAGTAAAGCGTTTAAGAACATAACGTTATATCTGTTTTGCCTGTTTGCTGCGACATTGTTTACAGCCGTTTTTTCCCAATCAACAACACCGCTCGCAAAGAACAGTTGGGGATTTGACTCGGCATTCTTTATCCTGGTCGGACAGGGAATGACAAAGGGCCTTTTGCCTTACAGGGATTTCTTCGATATGAAGGGACCGTATCTTTTCCTTATCGAATATATCGGACAGAGGATCTGTTATGGAAGAACAGGTATTTTCATCGTCCAGTGTTTTAATATTTCCCTTTGCCTTTACATCGTAGGCAAAATGTCTGATCTTTTTGCCACAAAACTTATATGGCTTCATAGGATCATTGCATTTCTGCCTGTACTGGCAGTGGCAGCTGTTAACTATGAGAAAGGCAATCTTACTGAGGAGTACTGCCTCCCTGCGTTGCTTCTGAGCCTGTATTTTTGCCTTAAATATTTCAAGGGTGTCGAAGCAGGAAAAGGTTTTAAGCACCCGCTTTTGTACTCGCTCTTTTACGGCGCGGCTGTCGGGTTTATCTGCTTTATCAGGATAACGAATGCAGCGACTGTAGGAGCTTTGCTTGTTGTTATATTCCTTTTTCTTCTTCTGAAAAAAGAAATAAAGAATGCTGTTTTAAACCTGTTGATGGTAATAACCGGTTTTGTGGCAGTATGCGCAGGTCCTTGTATTTTCTTTTACTCGAAAAACCTGCTCCCGGAAATGCTCAACCAGGTATTTGTTTTCGGTGCCACATATTCATCCGAGTTTACATTTGTGGAAAAGTTCCAGCGTTCCTTCTCTCATTATGGTTTCTACTTTTTGATCCTTCTGTTGCCTGTGGTTATATGCATCATTTACCGTGAGAAGTGGTATATGATGCTGTTAAGCCTTTTATCAGCGCTCTTACTTCTTGTTGCCGTAACCATGGGCAATGCATACGCGCACTATTTGATGCTCTTTATTCCGCATGTTGTGCTTGCCGTGGTTATTGCCATTAAGAACGGAAGCGGGGCATTTAAGACCGGGAAGAACATCATCTGTGTGATCTGTTTTGCCCTTTTCTTTTCAATACATGTTG
>JAEFBC010000088.1 GCA_016292155.1 Saccharofermentans sp.
TACTATAAGTTGGTAAAAATATTGGAGTTATTAATCATGGAAAACAGAACAGTAGACGTGTTTTTGACAGAGCTTGCTTCAGGCGCACCCACACCCGGAGGCGGCGGAGCATCAGCTGTGTGCGGCGGCATCGCTGCAGCTTTGGGTTCAATGGTAGGCAACCTTACGAGCGGCAAGAAGAAGTATGCTGAATATCAGGAAGAGATCGAAAATACTATCGCCAAGTGTGGTGCTCTTGTAAAAGAGTTTGAGGCACTGGGTGAGAAGGACGAGGAGGTTTTCGCGCCCCTCGCAAAAGCATATTCGATTCCTAAGGAACAGGAAGGAAGAGATGAGATCTTAGAAGCAGTTCTGAAGGATGCGAGCACGGCTCCTTACGAAGTTGTCGTTAAGGCAAATGAGACAGCCAAGATCCTGGAGCGCCTCGCTGTGATCGGTTCCAGACTTGCAATAAGCGACGTCGGTGTTGCTGCAGCAGCTTGTGATACGGCTGCCAGGGGCGCTGCCATGAATGTTTATATCAATACAAAGTCCATGAAGGACAGAAGTTATGCTGAAGACCTTAATAAGAAGACGGATGCACTTGTCGATGAGACATCTGAGATCTGCACAAAGGTCTATGCAGAAGTAAAAAAGGTTTTGATCGGCGGGTAATAAGAATGCAGAGATTAGGCGGCAAGGAAGTTGCAGACAAGATCGTAGAAGATCTTAAGATAAAGGTTGAGGAATTGAAGGGCAAGGGAATAAGTCCCAAGCTTGCGATCCTCCGCGTCGGTGCAAGAGATGATGACTTGGCTTACGAGAGGGGCGTTTTGAAGCGCTTCGAATCGGCAGATGTTGAAGTTGAAGTAACTGCAGTAGATGCAGGAATCTCTCAGGAAGAACTGGACAAGACTTTCGACGGCATCAACAACGATCCTAAGGTTCACGGCATACTCGTGTTCAGACCTTTGCCGAAGGGCTTATCAGATGAGCATATGAGAAGGACGATCGATCCCGGCAAAGATTCGGATTTCATGGATATCAGGAATATGGAGAATGTCCTCGCAGGCGTTCCTGACTGCGCTGCGCCCTGTACGGCTGAAGCTGTTATGGCCCTGATCAAGCACTATAACATCGAGACTAAGGGTAAGAAGGTCACTGTGGTCGGCAGAAGCCTTGTTATCGGCAAGCCTGTGGCGCTCCTTCTTACAACAGCCAATGCTACAGTTACCGTATGCCATACGAAGACTGCAGATATTGAAGCAGAGTGCAGAAATGCGGATATCATCGTCGCATGCTGCGGCGTTGCGAAAATGATCACCGATAAATTCGTTAAGCCCGGCCAGACCGTTATCGACGTCGGAATGAATGTCGATGAAGAGGGCAGGCTCTGCGGAGATGTCGATTATGAGAAGGTTGCAGAGACAGCGGCTGCTGTCACACCTGTACCGGGAGGAGTAGGTTCTATCACGACAGCGATCCTGTTAAGGCACGTTGTCGACAACGCTGGAAGGCAGGTCTGATGAAGCCTCAGAAGGAGACTGATAAGAGCAGGATGCTTAATGCTTTGAGCGTCCGGAATAATTGCCCCGTTGCGAAAAAATGTGGGGGCTGCTCTTATGCGGGCAGGTCTTATTTCGAGCAGTCTATAGCGAAAGAAAAAAGAGTCCAGAGGCTTATATCTCCTTTCTGCGAAGTGCTTCCCATACATCACTGCGAGAATCCTCTGTACTACAGGAATAAGGTCCATTCCGCCTTTAAGAAGCTTAAGAACGGCCGCATAATCTGCGGTCCATATGAATCAGGTTCACACAGGATCGTCGAGACTGATTCGTGCCTTATCGAGAATAAGACTGCAACAGCCATAATAAGAGACTGTGCCATGCTCGCCGAACGCCTGAAAGTCAGTATTTACGACGAAGTAAGGGGCACAGGCGACCTTAGAAGAGTGCTCGTAAGAACGGCCGATGCGACCGGTGAGATAATGGTCGTGCTTGTTATCGGCAGTGAATATTTCAAGAAAAAGAAGGTCTTTACCGACGAATTATTAAAACTCCATCCGGAGATCACGACTCTTCTTATCAACATCAACAAGCGCCACGATTCCATGATACTGGGCAGCGATGAAGTCAAGAAGGTAAAAGGCACCGGCTATATCACCGATGTGATCCTCGGAAAGAAGTTCAGGGTATCTGCCGACTCGTTCATGCAGTCTAATCACGAACAGGCGCAGATCCTTTATTCTGAAGCGATAAGACTCGCTGATTTCAACGGCACTGAAACGTGCATCGATGCGTACTGCGGAACGGGTTCCACGACACTTTCTTTCGCAGGCTTCGTAGACAATATCACAGGCATTGAGATCAAGGAAGCAGCATATCTTGATGCTCTGAAAAACATGAAGAACAACAAGATCAGGAATGCGGCATTCGTATTGGGCGATGCCACGCTCTATATGGATAAGCTTGCTAAGACCCACAGAAAGATCGATTGTGTTATCTTAGATCCCACAAGAGCCGGAACTACGATGAAGTTCATTAAGGCGTGCGGAAAGCTCAAGCCTTCCAAGATCGTTTATATATCATGCTGTCCTGAGACTCTTGCAAGAGATCTCAAGGGCTTTACCGCGCAGGGTTATGAAGCGCAGATCGCAAAGCCTGTCGACATGTTCCCGTGGACAGATAAGGTTGAGACGATAGTCGTTCTTTCCAAGGGTGTTGATATATCTGCCGGA
>JAEFBC010000089.1 GCA_016292155.1 Saccharofermentans sp.
AAGTTTAAGACAAAAAAATTTTCAAAAGAAATAAACCGAGAGACTCTCGTCTCTCGGTTTTCTTTTTCATGCCCCAATCAAAAGAGCTAAAACTTATCAACAACTAATTATGTACTTTCCTTCGTCTCACTCGTTTTTACCGCTGTATCACCCGAAGGTTTTTCCGGCGGAGTCCCCTCCGGAGGATTCCCTTCAGGCTTCTCCCCGCTTGGCGGATCCCCAGGCATTTCTCCCGACGGCGGATTACCTTCCGGACGCTCACCAGAAGGCGGATCACCTGACGGCGGCTCTCCCGGTGCACCATCCGGCATTCCACCAGGAGCATCACCAGGAGCACCACCAGGCTCGCCCGGCATACCATCCGGAGCTCCGCCAGCCATACCATTCCCTTCACTCTTTATCTCAATCGCACTTCCCTCCGATCCAGTGCCTGCAACGTATTCGACTCCGCCGACATAGAGCTTGTGACCATTCAAATCGATCGCATCCTTACCACACGTGAGAGAAGTAACATACGAATCGCCCGTGAGGATCCATTTCGAGCCGGAGGCGATCTCGACATAGACTTCGCCTTCGTTTGCGGCGTTGACTGTGCCCTCGTAGGTTGAGCCGTCAGATAAATACATATTAAGTACAGATACCTTGTCGACGACGATGTCGCCGGCCTGGGTCTGGTTCTTTAAGTAGAGGTTTACCTTGCCGCCGTTGGAGCCTTCGGTGCCCCAGCCTGCTGCAGCGGCTCTTAAGAAGACGCCGGAGGTGTCCTGGTTGACTATTTTCGCGCCCTCTATGGTGATCGTTGTTGCCGTGTTGTTTACGAAGAAGATGTCGCCTTTCTTGTTGGTTAAGGTGCCGCCATTCATGGTGAAGGTCGCAAGGCCTACAGAGGCGTCGCCTGACATCGACTGGTAGATCATGACCGCTTCGTAATTGGTGGACTTGTCTGAATTCTTCTTGTTGTTGTCGGCTGTTAAGTCCACGTTATTAAGCGTTACGGAGTTCTTGCCTTCGACTACCACGCCTTCTGATGCGGTGGATTCCATCTTCGCATTGCTTACTGTGATGTCAGCCGTGGAGTATATGACCGGTGACCCCGTGCCGTCCGTGACATATGTGCCGCCGTCTACTGTGACCGTTCCGCCGCCACGGTCTGACCTTATCGCGGCAGATGAATTGCCTGTCGTGTGGATATTAAGGTTAGTGGCATTCGTGGTGCCGCCGCCCGTGGTCATGAGGCCGCCGGAGCAGTTGCCTTCAGTTGTAATGACCGAGTTGCTTATGTTTACCGTGGTGCCTTCGCCGTATGAGAAGACCGCGTTGGCGTGCGTGCCCTTGGTATCAACGACGATGTTATCGAGCGTCAGAGTTGCCTTGTCTGTCGCGAAGATCGCTGCATTGTCTCCATAGAAATCGGCTTCGTCGTTCTGGCTTGAGTCGCCCGTCTTCGTTACTTTGACATTCTTATACTCTTTGGTCTCGCCGCTTACTTCGATAGCGTGCGCGCCATCCTCAGAGTTCGTTATCTCTTCGTTTGTCCGGATGTCGTCAGCAGTTATCTCTACTACTGTGTCTTCTGTGTCGTCTGCCTTCTTGTTCGATGCAAGGCAAGCGGTAGCGGATAATGTCATTGTAGCTGCCGCTGCCAGTGCAAGGATCTTTAGAACCTTCTTGTTGATCATGGCCTTATTCCTCCTTTGGTTTGTGGTTCTTATGGCTTAAGAATACGGGGCGAACCTAAAGCGGAGTTGAAATCAGAAAGGGCAGAAATGTAAGAAATGGCAAGGTTTTTGAACGTTCACTAACTTGTAAGCCTAATATCTTTTAAATGACACGAAAATCACGCACAATTTTCGATTACCGTGATAGACTTGTGTCCGGGATTAATAGGAAAGAAACAGAAAGGCATTTGCAATGAATAAGAAACTCATTATTGGCATAGCCATAGGGCTTGCCGCTTTGTTGGTTTGCGGTTTTGTATGTTACGAAGTCTTCTTCGTAAAGAGGGGCCTCGTTAAGACCGATAAAGGCACTTACTATTATGACATCAAGGGTGCCCCTATCACGGGCATGCAGAAGATGGAAAATAATGCGGTCAGATATTTTGATCCTGAGACGAAGCTCATGGTAACGGGCGAGGCTCAGATCGATGGCAGCAATTATCTTTTCGACGGCGACGGAGTCATGATGTACGGCCGCCAGCAGGTAAACAGTTCATATAAGTATTTTGATCCCAAGACGGGCAAGATGATGACCGGCTGGATCGAGACAGCCGAAGGCAAGTGCTACTCCGATCAGAACGGCGTGGGCGCTTCAGGCCTTACGACCATTGACGGCAAGAATTATTTCTTCGATAAGAAGACCGGCCTTATGGCAAAGGGTATTGTTACTGACGGAGAAGACACATACTGCTTCGACGAGACCACGGGCGTTGCATTAGACGGCGTCATTGAGAGTTCTGACGGAACAAAGAAGGGCTTTATCGGCGGCAAGATGCTTAAGAACTGCAGAGCCTACGAGAAGAATCACCTTTACTATTTCGACGCAGAAGGCAATGTCTGCCGTGAAGTTGACGGCACCAAGAAGATGGTGGCGCTGACTTACGATGATGGTCCTTCCGTATATACGGATGCTATCTTGGATGTTTTCGAGGAATACAAACAGAGAGCGACATTCTTCATTGTAGGTGACAGAATCTCATGGAATGAGGACCAGGCAAAGCGTGAGGCAGAGCTTGGCTTCCAGCAGGGCAACCACACCTATAACCACAACGTGCTTACCAAACTCTCCGAAGAGAAGATCAAGGAGAAGCTCAAGGGCACGGACGATGAGCTCGTGAGGATCTCCGGTAAGCCCTCTGTATACTTAAGACCGCCGGAAGGCAGATATAACGATACGCTTAAGAAGGCGTGCGGATGTCCGATAATTCTCTGGAGCGTCGACTCGCGTGACTGGGAGAGCAAGGACTGCGACAAGGTCTGCAGCAGGATAATCGGCAAACTTAAAGACGGCGACATCGTGCTGATGCATGACCTCTACAAGTCGACCGCAGACGCGACCAAGAAGATCGTTCCCGCCCTCGTAAACGAAGGCTTCCAGCTCGTAACCGTCGAGGAGATGGCGATAGTAAAGACTGACGGCAAGGGTCTCGAAAACGGCGCGGTCTACACAAGGATAACCGGAAATAAATGATAAACAAAAAGTTTAATACCGCAGCAGCGCTGCTTGCTGCCATGCTCCTCCTCACGTCATGTGGGGAGGCTGCTGTTTCTAATACCAGTAACTCTTCTTCCGTAAGCGAGGTCACAACTGAAGTCACTTCTTCAGAAACCACATCGCCAGAGTCAGAGCACAAGGCATACGACCACACATTCAATCCGCACTGCCTGTCACAGATCTATGTCGATAAATACGGCAAGGACTTTGAGGAGAACTTCTACAGATACTGTGATGCGGTCCTCTCAGGCGCGGAGACCGTAAAGTGTGACAAAAAGGAATGGCTTCCCAAATTCCGCGACCTCTCCAGGATCTATCTTCCCATCGCATTCCGTTACTGCTACTCCATGGATGAAGATATAACATCTGTGGGAAACGGCGAATACAAGCTAAGCTACGGCCTTCCCAAAGACGAGTACCTCAAGAAGGTCGATGAATTCAAGGCAAGGATAGAATATCTTATAGAATCTGCATGTCAGGAAGGTGATACACCCTTCGAGATGACGCTTGCGCTCTACCAGTCAGAGGGCAAAAGGCTCACTTACGATGAAGCTGCTGCAGACTCTGCTGATGCTGACCCTGCCAGCGTAAGCCTCTCCCCTTACCGCGCGCTCATGACCGATACGGGCATCTGCCAGGAGATTGCCGGAGCTTATGCCTATCTTCTTATGCAGGTCGGTGTTGACGCGATCACCTGCGGCGGCCTTACAAAAGACGTTTCCGCATCTCACGAATGGACCGTCGTAAAAATAGACGGCAAGTACTATCACTGCGATCTTACTTTCCAGCTCAACGAGCGCGCCACGCTTAGATTTTTTGGCATGGACGATAAGCAGCGCGAGATCGAAGGCGACTGGGACATGCAGTATAATAACTTCGGCGACACCAACGATATCTGGTACAAGGACTTAAAGCTTGAAGATAAGCGTTTCGAGCCCTTATGGACCATCACGTCCTACAAGATCGACCGGGAGAACAATAATCTCTGCTGCTACGATTCCTACGAATGCACGGGCGATCTGATCTGCGAGATACCACTCGGCCAATAAACGACTTAAGGTGCAAACAATGAACAAAAGACTCTTGATCTCATCATTAATACTTACTGCCCTCATGGCATTTTCTTCATGCTCACAGGCGGTAAAGCCTGCTGATACTACGGCTTCAGAAGTCACATCCACCTCTGTATCTGTGGCTTCGGAGTCTTCAGCTGAAGAGAGTGAGCCGACCTCAAACGCGTACGATCACACGTTCAACCCGCACGTCATATCACAGATGTATGTCGACAAGTACGGCGAACAGTTCAAGGAAGACTACTTCAAATACTGCGACGCTATTTTGTCAGGCGCTGATTCTGTGGAGTGCAGCAAACCTCTTTGGATGGGGCTTTTCCAGTCCATATCGAGAGTAAACCTGCCAATCGTATCCGAATACTGCTACGACTCGGATGAATATTTCGGTGCAGTCGGCGATGGCGTATATGAGCTTACTTACAGCATCCCCAAGGACGAATATCTTAAGAAGGTCGACGAGTTCAAGTCCCGTGTCGAGGATCTGATCGAAAGAGCAGTTCTTGCAGACGACAGCGAGCTCGAGAAAGCACTGGCTCTGTACATCTCTGAATCAGCGAGGATCGACTACGACTATGACGCAATGGGCAATGTCACTTTCCGTTCGAAAGAAGGCTACGGCATCTCCCCATACCGCGCGATCATGACCGACAAGGGCATCTGCCAGGAGACCGCCGGCTGCTATGCCTATCTACTTCTTCAGGTCGGCATCGACGCTATAACATGCGGCGCGCTCAACAAGGATTCCACAGAAGCCCACGAATGGACGCTCGTAAACTTGGGCGGCAAGTACTACCACTGCGATCCCACATACCAGTGCTCCGAGAAATTCTCAGTCAATTACTTCGGCATGAACGATGCCGAGCGCGAGATGCAGGGCGACTGGGACATGCCCTATAACAACATCGGCGACACAAACGAGATCTGGCAGCGGGATTTCCCGCCTTTGGATGATTCCAGATTCAAACAGTTCTGGACTTGCTATAACTGCCTCTTGGACCGCGAGGAGAACAAGATCTTCTGTTACGACAACAGCGGAACAGAAGACGCGAATTACTATACGATGGATGTTTGATTAGGGTTGCGTGGTGCGCGGCGGCCGCTTGCTTACCCGTTTCTCACAGGCGTTGTCGCGCCGATTTCCTCATTCTCAACAAAGACGAGGTTGTCGCCTTCGATCGCAAGCACGCCGTATGTTTTCGCATCTTTGCCATACTGAGTCCTGCATACTGCAACAAGATCTTTATCGGCGCCTAAGATCTCATAATCGCAGGTCATGCGCTCATCCAGGATGTATCCCTTATCGTTCTTAACGTCATAGACCACGATGGCGCTCGAAATTATTCCGCTGCCATATACTACTGTTACGCACAGATCAAGATGGCCGTCCTGATTGACGTCGCTCTCGTAGACCTGTTCTACAATCCTTCCCATTGAAGGAGTGTTTGCAGCGATGTAATCGTCAAGCGGCTGATAGATCGTCGACGGGGTAGGTTCGGTTGTGGATTCCGTTGCTTCGGTTTTTATAACTTGTTCAAGTTCAGACAGAGTGCTCTGTTCGGGCAGAGTCTTCAGGCCATTCTTGGCCGCTGTAAGCTTACACTCACCTGTGCCGCAGCCATGAGCTTCCCAGTGTCCGTCGATCGTAAAAGTTCCGGTGTATAACTCATCCTTATCGGCGACGACCGTATAAGAACCTGTGGCTGTAAATACGAGCTGGTAATAATCATTTACCGAAGCATCGCGGGCGTCGATCTTGTCGACAGTTATGCCAGGCGCTTTTCCATATTTTGTATAGACTTCTTGGCGGACGCCCATTTTTACTATCTCTTCGATGTTGGTTTTCATCTGCGGATCGAGCTCCACCGTTTTTTTCGAGCACCCGAAAACAGATACCAATAAAGCCAAAACCACTGCAATACACGCTGTCTTCTTACCCATGACCGCTTACCTCTTTCCTTGATCTTAACCCGTTCCATTTGTATCAGGATACTATAAATACAGATTAATGAGGATAGATGTTGCAGTTTGTTAACAATCTCCCTCTTGACGATTACGGTATTTCGTACCATAATATAAATGGTACAAGTTACCATTAACGGAGGAGAACATGAAAAAGTACAACCGCATATCCAAAGAAGAGAAGGAATTCCTTGAGCAGTACGACGTTACCAAATTCGAACGTCCTTCCGTAACTGCGGATATCGTTATCTTCACATTGGACGACTCCGACGAACTTAACATCCTTCTGATCAAGCGCGGAGGGTTTCCTTACAAGGACCACTGGGCAATCCCTGGCGGATTCCTTGAGGCAGGCAAAGAGTCTATCGACGAAGCTGCTGCAAGGGAACTTAAGACTGAGACTAACATTGATAATGTCTATCTCAAGCAGCTCTATACTTTCGGTGATTTGGGAAGAGATCCCAGAACCACTGTATTGTCTGTTGCCTACACTGCACTTGTTCCGAAGCACAAACTTAACATACGGGCCGGTGATGACGCCAAGGAAGCAAAACTTTTCTCTATTAAATATGACGTTAACGGCATCATCTTCACAAATGAGAATAAGGTGATTTTCGAGAGCGATCTCGCGTTCGATCACGCCGAGATCATTAAGATGGCCATCACCCGTTTGAGGAATAGGATAGATTACGAAGATGATGCCTTTAACCTCTTAAAAGACAAGAACGAGTTCACCATCTCGGAACTTAAACGGATCCACGAGACGATCAAGAACCGTACTCTGGATCTTCCGAACTTCCGCAAAACGTTCTTGCGTGAATACGTCGCGACCGGCAAAGTCGTCGAGCTCAATAAAACTGTTACTTCAAAGGGGAAACCTGCACGGCTTTATAAGTATATAGAGAGGTGAGGATATGAAGAGGATAGGAATAGGATTTGTACTGTCAGCCGTCGCGCTGGCGTCGCTTTTGTCGTTATCATTGTCGGGATGCAAGGGCCGCGAGAAATATGTAAATGTCGACCGCAAGAAGTTCCCTGACGAGGTCATGTACGAAGCCGCCAGAGCAAAAGATACTGATCACGACACCAAATTAAGCCAGGCAGAGATCGAGAGCGCAACTTCAATTCTTATTGAAGGGGCGAAGGATCTTAAGGGATTAGACGTATTTACAAACCTTGAGTCTATTACTATCAGAGATGGTGAGAACATGAAGTATGATTTCAAACATTTTACTAATCTCCGCTCACTTAGCATCGAGGGCACCTGGTCTTCGAACCGTATAGATCTCAGCGGTAATACCAAGCTCGAGAGGATCAAGATCACAAGCAAAACTCTTCAGGAACTGGTGCTGCCGGAAGGTGCGCCGCTTAAGGAGTTCACGCTCTGCCGTTCTTGGCTGAAGGACCTTGATCTCAGCAGCTATAAGGGTTTGCAGAAGGTTCATATTGAGACTAATGATAATATGACCGAGTTGGCTTTTAGCGATTTCCCGGAATTAGTTGATCTCACAGTCAGCGCGAATAAGATCCTCTACACGTTAAATGTCAGCAATTGCCCCAAGCTTACGACGCTCGACGTCAATTACAATAATCTGGCGAATCTCAATATCTCCGGCTGCTCGAATATTGAGAAACTCACATGCGCGTGGAATAAGAATCTGACTTCGTTGGATGTTGCTGCATTCACTAAGCTTACGGTGCTGGAGTGCGATAAGAATAAGATTGCTTCTCTTGATCTGAGCCACTGCCCTGAACTGACAAGGCTCGTTTGCTACGAGAATTGTTTGACTTCTTTGGATCTTAGTTCCACTCCCAAGCTCAAGGAATTATCCTGCAACGACAACGACTTAACTGAGCTTGACGTCAGCTGCTGCCCTGAAATTACATATTTATCTTGTTGCAGATGTTCGCTGACTACGTTGAACTTCGCCGGCTGCGACAAAATTACGACGCTGGTTTGCTACGATAACAAGCTTACTTCACTTGATATTACTCATTGTGCCGGTATGCGATGGCTTACCTGCTCGGGAAACAAACTGACCACTCTGGACATCAGCAAGTGCCCCAAGCTGGTCGACCTCATGAAAACCGCCGACCGCGATGAGAAAGATGAAGGATGTGTCAGATACGAGGATGGAACTCAGCGCTTCCTTAACTTCGATAAGGATATAGAAGTGATTAAATGATGTGAGAGCGGGATCGGTTGCGGTCCCGCTTTTTCGCGCGATCCCCTTTCCCCACGTTCTTCTTTTCCCACGTTTCCCTGTTGACGAAATGTTGACGAAAACGACCCTAAATCGTCAACAAAATCGTCAATTCAGGGCCATGTTGACAAAAATGGTAACGATTTCAGGGTCAAATCGTCAATTTTCCGTACAGACGCTTTTCGAAATAGACAACACCGTACTTATATCGCTGCTAACCTTCTCCGCTCTTCCCTTTTCGCTGCCCTTCTGATCTTCTTGAGCTTGGCTTCATCTTTGTCTCTGAGAATGAAGAAGATGATGCCGGACAATCCGACGCAAAGCAGCGCAAGAATTACGCTTGCGGCTGCAGCTCTGTTGTAGATATAACTGCCAGAGAAAGCCTGATTCTGGATGTACATGAGGTTGGTCAGGCCGGCGTTATTGCAGCCGATGCCGATGAGCATGGCCGGTGTCTCGTAAAGATTGAGGCCTCCGATAACCGACATAACGAGCATGTAGATAAGCATCTGCCTCATGCAAGGAAGAGTAACCCTGAAAAAAGTCTGTATTCTGTTTGCTCCATCTATCTCTGCGGCTTCGAAAATCTCGACATCGATGCCCATTATCGCTGAGACCATAATTACCAGCGTGGATCCGTAATACATATAGACGTTAACAAGAATAATTACCCACTTAACCGACCACTCTTTGGCATAGTAATCAAAGTTTTCGCGCGTAAGACCAAACCAGCCGTAAACCAAATTGCAGAGATCATTAATTGCACCTTTGGGATAACCGAATAACCTGGCAAACAATGTCGCCATTGCTGCACCGGTAATGATCCTCGGCATATAGTAAAGGATCTTAAAAAGTCCCCTGCCTTTGAGCCTGAGCTTGCGGTCTGTGAACCAGACAGCAAACGTCATCGCGATCAAATATTCAGGAATAACGCTTAATCCCCACAGTATCCATGTATTCGAGAATGCTTTTTTGAAGGTCTTTGCAGTTAATACTTCTTTGTAATTCTGATACCACGGCTTCCCGATCTCTGTCAGGAATTTAAAGTCCGTCCTGCCCGCGCCCTTAAGATCCGTAAAGCCCAGGATCAGGGTATAGATCGTCGGATAACACATGAACATCAGAAATGCCAAAACAAACGGAATCGAGAACAGGTATCCGTATTTTGCGTAAGAAACAAGTTTTTTCCTTCTCATAGCAGCCTCCCCACAAGCGCTTTATTTTATGTGTTTTCCTGATCAACAGGTG
>JAEFBC010000011.1 GCA_016292155.1 Saccharofermentans sp.
ACAAGGGAAGACTCCAGATCATCAACGACATCATTCTCCCTTGCATTCCTGCACCCCGTGCAGAGCTCAACAAGTGGGCTCCGAGAATCATCTCCATGCAGGTACCTGTTGACAAGATCAGAGAAGTCATCTGTTCAGGCGGAAAGGTCATCAACAAGATCATCGCTGACACAGGCGCTCAGATCAACATCAACGACGACGGTATGGTCTATATCTCCACACCTGACCTCGAAAAGGCTGAGAAGGCTAAGATGATCATCAACGGCATCGTATCTGATCCTGAAGTTGGCACAGAGTACGACGGCGTTGTTACAAGACTTATGGACTTCGGTGCTTTCGTTGAATTCCTCCCTGGTAAGGAAGGTCTCGTACACATCTCCAAGATGGCTTGGAACAGAGTAGAGAAGGTAGAAGACGTTCTTAAGGAAGGTGACAAGGTTCACGTTAAGCTCATCGAGATCGATTCACAGGGCAGACTTAACCTCTCAATCCGTGACTGCTTACCTAAGCCGGAGGGCTATGTAGAAGAAGAGCCCAGAAGAAGAGAAGGCAGACCTAACCGTGAGAGAAGAGGCGGCTTCGCAGGAAGAAATGACAAGCCTAAGAGAAACTTCAACGAAGCAGAGACTGAGGCTCCTGAGAATCCGAAGGGCAGAAGAAGAGAATTCTGATAAAACTAACATATTGAGGTAACACTTATGGCAGAGAACTTAGGAAACGCTGAAGAGCAGGTAGAAGTTATAACATCGGGAATGACCGAGGATGTAACTGATAAGAAGTGTCCGAACTGCGGAGCTACTGTTGTTTATGATCCTGAGACACTCTCCATGAGCTGCCCTTTCTGCGGTTATTCCAGACAGCTCCCCAAGCCGGACGACAACGGACAGGATGTTGAAGAGCTTGATTTCTCTTCTGCTAAGAACCGTGAGAGCCTTGACTGGGGTAAAGCAAAGAAATCACTTGTTTGTAAGAACTGCGGCGCAGAGACCATCATGGATGATGCAGATACGGCACAGTGCTGCCCTTACTGCGGATCCACTCAGGTCATGCCTGTAGATAACGATGAAGACGTTGTAGCACCTGGCGGCGTTGTTCCTTTCGAGATCACAAAGGAAAAGGCTGCACAGATCTTCAAGAGATGGATGAAGGGCAAGCTCTTCGCACCTAACGATGCAAAGAAGAGCTGCGAGGCCAAGAACTTCAGCGGTGTATATCTTCCTTACTGGACATACGATTCACAGACCACATCTCCTTATGAGGTCAAACTTGCTTTCGACAGTACTGATAAGGATGGTCATACAATGACTACGTATAAGACATACAGAGGAATCTACGAGCGTTTTATCGACGATGAGACTGTATATGCCAGCAAGAAGACAAACAACCGCTTCATAAAGGCTGCATCCACATTTGATTTCTCCAAGCTCCGCAAGTATTCTCCTGAGTTCATTGCAGGATTCCTTGCTGAGCGCTATACAGTAGGTCTTGACGAAGGATGGGATATAGCTAAGATTCAGATCAAGGTAAAGCTTCAGAATGAGATCGGCAGCATGGAGAAAAAGAGACACCATGCTACCCGTGTATCAAATGTTACTTTTAATACAGCTTATTCCAAGGTTACTTATAAGTATGTTCTCGCTCCTATCTGGATCGCGAACTTCAAGTTCAAGGAAAAGCTCTACAACATCGTAGTCAACGGTCAGACAGGTCAGATCAAGGGTGAGGCTCCTGTATCACCTCTCAAGGTTATTCTTGCGATCATCATTGCGATCATAGTTTTGATCATTCTTTTCAACATATTCGGCAACTAAAGCAATTGCTAAAAATTAACTGACAAAAAGGCTGTCAAAGGTGCTAAAACACTGCATGACAGCCTTTTAGATTGCAGTTATGTTAAATTCTGTTCAAATTTATGTGATATATGGCTTTTTCTATTGCTTTATTTACAAGTTGTTCATAAACTTACAGAGGCTAAAATTTTAGAAAATAGGTGTATTATGCTTAGTTTTATTAAAAGAGTTACTTCAGCGGTAGTGGCAGGCGCAGTAGTATTAGGCTCTATAGCTTTATATCCCGATGCGAAAAAGACTTTTGTTAATGCGGCAGAAACCAAATATGATTCTGCCAACCTTGTCAATTATGCGACGATAATGGGGCGCGCTGTTGACTATGGTATCGTATCGCAGTCATTAACACAGAGTCAGCATATGGAATCAACCTTTGCGACGTTTACTTACAGACGTACGGTTGATACCACAACAGATGTAGACCTGACCAATGCGAAGACTGCCCAGTTCATTATTGGTGAGGTTGCCAGCACTGGTGATCTCGGAACACTTAAGTTTGGTAAAGTCAGAACATCTACCGGACAGGTATACGTTGAGAATATGCGTATTACACTGTCTCAAGGAATGGTTCCGGTAAATAATTATATAAAATATCAGGATGATGTTGCGCAGACAACAACGTTCAATTATTCATTCCGCACAAGAGATGAGATTCAGGAAAGCATAGACACCGTTATAGACCATGCGCGTGATGAATCCGGCGAGATGGTTACCCGTACCGGAGATGCAGATTATGTTTTGGATGTTTCTGATAACAGCGTCGTTTCAGTTAATGGTGCTGTAACTACGATCAACATCAATGATCCTAAGTACGAGAATAAAGTCGTTTATATCAATTTAGATGATCCTAAGTTTTCTTCCCTTTTAAGCTACTGGGCAAGTGAACCTAATGGCCATCATCTTGATATAAATAAGAAATCAAGTACAGTAATAGTTTTCACATCTCAGAAGACCTCTCCCATAACACTTGGTAAGGTCAGCGTTTATGCGCCTGATTCACCGTTGTATGCTACTGCAGCTTCTTCCGGTATCCACGATTACGATTCCTATGCATCTGTTACATCGTACAGTGGTAACCAGTCAACACATAATGCTTATGTTGATCAGGAAATTGCCCAGAAACTGATATGGAATATCACAGGCTCCAATAATATTACTATCTCAGGTAATGCCGGAACGTTCCTGTGCCTTGCAGGTGATAAGGATAACAGAAATGTAAAAGTTACACTCGAAGGCAACCCTTGCGCAGGCTGGCTCGTTGTAAACGGTAATGTAGAGAA
>JAEFBC010000090.1 GCA_016292155.1 Saccharofermentans sp.
AGCTGATTTAATATTAGGCATCTCGTTCTCTCCTTTTTAGAGTTATATCTTCAAATTACCGAAGAATTGTATCACGATTGTATTTTATTCGCAAGCCTTTGTTGCTTCATAAAGTCCTATACTTGCGGCAATTGTAATATTGAGGCTGTCGATGTTGGACGAATGCTCGATCCTTATGGGCCTGCCGATATCCTTGAAGGCCGGATCAAGGCCCGTGGCCTCGTTTCCCATAATGAGCGAAAACGGCTTATTTATGGTCGTTTCCTGGAGTTTTGTACTGCCATCGAGCATAAACGGATAGAGGTTGTTTTTGGGGAATCTCTTCTGATATTCGGAGAATTCATCGAAAACTTCGATATTCACACTCGCGCATGCTCCCATGGACGCTCTTATCGTCTTGGGGTCGCAGGGATCGGAGGATGTCTTTCCTACGATGGCAATTTCGGTAACGCCGAATCCCAGGCAGCTCCTTACGATCGTTCCCAGGTTGCCGCAGTTGGACGGATTTACGAGGACCATGTGGTTGCCGTCACGGATCTTTACGGGCTTCTTCTCAATGACAACTATCACGAAGCAGTTGTCTTTTTTCGAGAGGATATTAAAAGGCTTCTCTTCCGTGGATACCGGAATGTCACTGCCGCAGATGGTCCTGATCTTTTGGATCGTTTCCTCCGATCTGAAGCCCGGATGAAGGATCACAGCCCTTACAACGTCCCTCTTTTTAAGCAGGTATTCCATTGCAACGGTTGCGCCCAAGCCATATGTGTATATATTGTCGCTTTTGTAACTGGTAACTTTAATCAAAATGTCTTGTTCCTGTCTAATATTTATATGATATTATAACTTAAGCGGTTAATAATTGTTATATCGCGATATAACGCTTATAAAGTAAAGGAGCATTTACTATGGCAGACAATCAGACACAGGTCAACACTTCAGAGCAGCTTCCCTCCAACGCTAAGTTGTTCTCAATCCTCGCTTACATCTCAGTTCTCTGGCTCTTAGGCCTCTTGATCACACCTGAGAAGACATCACCTTTCGTAAAGAATCACGTTAACAACGGTATCGTTCTTTGCATCACAGGCGCAATCCTCGCTTGCATTCCTTTCATCGGCTGGCTCGCAGAGATCGCAGTTTTTGTTTTCATGATAATGGGTATCATCGCTGCAGCTAAGACTCAGTACTACACACTTCCTCTCTTCCTTGGTAACTTCAAGATCGTTAAGTAATAGAGAGTTATAACTGAAATATCTCAGGACCCGCATCTCATGGTGCGGGTCTTATATTTGCAGATAATCCTTAAAACATATATAATTACCGCCGTAGACATCGAGGTGTAGCGCAGTTGGTAGCGTACGTGCTTTGGGAGCATGGGGTCGCAAGTTCGAGTCTTGTCACCTCGACCAGACAGTATTTTGGGAGCCGTTATCAGGCTCCCATTTTCTTTTCCGGTAATCGATCTTTTCCATTCCGCAAACACATTTTATTCTTTATAATAAATCTATGAAGATAAAGTACTATTTCAAAGAGATGCGTATGCATCACTACATCAAGAATCTGCTTGTGTTTGTTCCGCTTGCGTGCAGCGGGCAGTTTTTTGCTGGCGCGAAACTTATCTCATGTCTTTTCGCGTTTTTATCATTCTGCTTTATCTCATCTGCTGTCTATATCATTAATGACATCCGCGATGTCGAGAACGACAGAAAGCATCCTACAAAATGCAGCAGGCCTATTGCGGCCGGCCACATCAGCAAGAAGTCTGCCATCGTATTTTCTGTGGTCCTTGTTGTCCTGTCGGCAGCACTCATTGTTTTATGTTTTAACATCTATGCGGCCTTACTTCTCACCGCATATTTTGCTTTAAATCTTGCTTACAGCTTGGGACTGAAAAATGTTCCGCTGGTGGATATCGCAATCCTGGTCTCCGGCTTTCTTATCAGAGCATTGTGCGGTGCCTTGGCTGCAGATATCCAGATGTCCAACTGGCTCTATCTGGTCATTATTTCCGGATCATTCTACTTGGGCCTCGGCAAGAGAAGGAATGAACTTGTAAAGCTCGGTAATGACACTTCAAGGAAAGTTATCAAGAAATACACATACGGATTCCTCGACCAGAACATGTATGTCTTCATGGGCCTGATCTTCGTTTTCTATGCGCTCTGGACTATGGATGACAAGACTGTCGCCGTATATAACAGCAACAAGCTTATCTGGACTGTTCCAGTCGTAATGCTGATCTTTATGAAATACAGTCTAACGGTCGAAGGCAATTCTGACGGTGACCCTGTTGAAGTACTGCTCAAAGATAAGGCTCTTTTAATACTTTGCTTCCTCTATCTGCTGTTGATGTTCGTACTTCTTTACGTCGTCAGATAAGACTGTTTTCAGAACCCGAAAAATCCGATCTTCTTTTCCGCCATCTCATCTACTCTTTCGATATATGTAAGAGCATCTTTTATGGTCGGACATCTTTCGACCCTGTGCTTGTAGAGCTCGCCTTCCTGCGCAAAACATCTCTTGCTCATTCCGCCTGCACCGAAAGACAAGACGTCCCTGCAGTCGCTCATCATGGCAACGTTATAAAGACTTCCCGTATCACCTTTTGCAAAGCCTGTATTCTCCAGGCCGTGACCGGTATCCTTCTGGCGGTACATATAATACGGATGATATCCCGCTTCCATGAGAAGCCTGTAGCTTTCCGCCACGCATTCATCCAGAGTATCACGGGTCTTTTCCTTGTCCATGACCGTGTCGCGGCTCATGGCGGCCCTTCTCTTCTTATAAAGTGTATGTACGGTTATATTTGCCGGAGCGAGCTCAATCAACTTTCTCGTCGACTCGACATGCTCTTCTGCGTTCTCATAGGGAAGCCCTGCGATAAGATCCATGTTGATCAGGTCAAATCCCATTTCGCAGGCTTTGCGGTAAACGCGGAGCGTGTCCTCAGCCGTGTGTATCCTTCCCAGCCTTAATAAAGTCTCAGATCTCATTGTCTGGGGGTTGATGCATATCCTGGTGATCCCGTGTTCTCTCATCGCCTCGAGCTTGCCTTCGGTGATCGTATCAGGTCTTCCCGCTTCAACTGTGATTTCCGCATCAGAAGAGATCTTCAGATTTGAATAGATGCTGTCAAGAAGTGACGCGAATTCTCTTTCTTCGAAAACCGTCGGCGTGCCGCCTCCGACATAAAGTGATGCAATCGGGCGGTTAATGGATCCTGCTATAAGGCTGATCTCACGCTCGAGCGCTTTTCCGTAACTTACGAGCCTGTCCATATGACATGAGATATCGGAAGAAACAAATGAACAATACGCGCACCTCGACGGGCAGAAAGGA
The DNA here is from genome assembly GCA_016292155.1 of Saccharofermentans sp. GTDB lineage: Bacteria > Bacillota > Clostridia > Saccharofermentanales > Saccharofermentanaceae > Saccharofermentans. Next base: position 3,337 of record JAEFBC010000090.1, read on the forward strand.
ATGCCGACATATATATTAAGACTGTCTTCGGGAACTTTGGATAAGATCCTCTGCTCTTCCCTGGATGTCTCAAATGCAAGGGCAGCCTTATCCGGCCTTACGAAATATTTGTCTTCCAGATCCTTTGCGCTTTGCTCTTCACAGGCAACAAGAGTCGGCCTGATCCCTGTAAGACATCCCCACGGCATCTCTTTTTTGGTGATATCAGATAAAGCCATATAAAGAGATCTCTTGATCTCTCTTCCGGGCTCTAACAGTTCGCCTTTGAATTCATATTCCCTGTCACCAAAATAAGTGACAGACCTTCCGTCGGGAAGAAGTTCATTTACAAGGGTAATATCAGGTCCTTCAGAAGCAGTGACCTTGCCTTCGTCCTTCAGTTCTTCCGGAACTCCGGCGAACATCCTGACCACATCTGATACACCATAGTATTTGTCGTGACCTTTAAGTATTACTTCCAGCATTATTTACCTGCTATATGAGTCAGATAGAACCTGACATAAATGCTGTCAGGAACGATATATGTTTCTATGCCTTCTTCTTCACCATTGGATTTTAAGAATGCATCATTGACGTTGTCACTGGTCTCACCTATATCCACACCGGACCAGTCGTAAATATCCGCGATCTCTTCATTGATGCTGTACCAGTACATATCGTATGCATTAAGATCTCTATATACGGCATCCATCTCGGATGTGTAGACGTACTGCGGGCAGATCTGGCCTGTTTCTTCAGCTATAGATTCCGTCATGTAATAGAGGTCAAAGAATATTCTCTGGAAGCCGCTGTATCTGAAATCAGCCCTTGCTGATGAACAGCAGGCCAATGTGGCCAGAAGGTTGCAGTCGGTCTCACTCGCATATCCCTTTGCATGACAAAGTTCATGGCAGATGGTAGCCGGGAACTCCGTGACGTTCATATCATCGGTATTGATGTTTGCTTCTCCCAAAAACATGTCATACATTCCGACTATTCCTGTATAGCTCCAGTAATGACTTAAGGATACGGGCTTTGCCCTTACATAATTCCTGCTTAATGGAATGCCGTATTCATCACTGAAACTGTCTAAGAGACTGCATGCGTAAAGCGATGAGTTTTCGAAGCCTGTCTGCATATGGGCAACGCCGTGGAAGTCCTCACCAAGATGGCTCCTTGCTTCGATCATACCAAGATATGCCCATTTAAGAGCAGCGCAGTAATCCTCATAAGTAAGCTCTTCCTTGTCCGTGAGCTTCAGTTCCTTCTCGATATCATCACGTCTGTAATTGATACCGTGCATAGCCTGGAAGATAACAGAACCGACTATGAGGATTATCATGAGATTTCTATACGAAATATAAAGATATGAAGAAGTCCCTTTGGTCATCATCTTCTTTATTAGGATCACGATCCAGCTTATAAGACATACAGCCAGCAGAGGGAATCCGCATACTACCAGGCCTTCGGTCAGCGAGTTGTGGAAAAACATATTAAAGCACTCGGCAGGCATGGAGATATACGGGAATATCTTTGAACTGTAAAAGTTTGCAAAACCGGATGAGATAAAACTGTTTAAAGAGGCCGCAAGAACAAACAGCACCGTCAGGACTATGAGCAGTACTGTCTTAAATATTATCTTTCTCTTTTTCTTCTGCTTTATCTTCATTGCGATGAACGGATCAGCCAGAAGATCACAAAGAGGATTCCGTAGATTACCGGCTGGTGTGCAAGATAGATTATGAGCGAATGTCTTCCGATGAACTCTACCGGTCTCGAAATAACCTGCATTGCTTTGCCTTTGTTTGCAAATAAAGTCTTCTTATCCTTGTAGCAGGATCTTCCGATAACGCAGCCTAACAGGAATACTCCAAGCCACGGGAAAAGAGGCATGTAGTCAGCCATATAAGGTGCGCCTTCAATACTGAAGCCGATCGGCAGGAAGATCAGATTATCCGTGCTGTAGTTCATATAACCGATCTCACATCCGCAGATCACGATATAAAGTCCTACAAGTCCCATGATCAGATTTACGGCCCCGGGATCGGCTCCTGTCTTCTTCTCTATGAACTGGATAAGCGCATAAAGGAATATTCCGCATGTAAGAACAGACAGAACATTGAATATGATAAGGCACGGAATACCTGTAACTTTATAAATGATAAGTGTTCCTATATTAAATGCGAGAGTCACAGCAAGGAGCCTTAATCCTCTCTTAACGTTGCTCCTCGAAAATGTGCAGCATATTCCTGATACGCCTACGAAAAGAACGACGATTACCGGATGAACGAATGACCAGAACCAGTCTGCCTCAAGATAAGAAAAAATATCGACACTGAATTCATATCTGAAATCCCATGACGTATGCATGAAGAGCATCATTATCAATGCGATTCCCCTTAAGAAATCAAGCTCCCAGGCGCGGTCCTTTGCTAATCTCTTTTCTCTCACGCTTAAGCCTGCCCTTCTGCAAGACAGCTTCCCAACGCTGTGGCGAAAACCGCATCTTCCGGAATGATCATATTAACACCGTAAAGATCTTCAAACGGGATCAGGTATTTCTGGCACTCCTTAAGGCCTGTCAGCTGACCTGTAAAAACGATATCCTTAATGCCGCACTGCCTTGAAGCCATAACAGCAACTGTACCAATGGACTGATATACAAGATTAAATACACCTGCCATCTTATCTTCCCTTGAAAGATCATCAGCAGCTTTACCGAAATTAGATGCAGTAACATTCATCGGAAGTCCTGTTACGCCATCCTTGGTAATATCACCGATAGTAAGATCACATTTTAATATGTCGCCCTCTGTAGCCATGTCAGAAAGCTTTACAGCATCACTTGTGCCTGTAACTGCAAGGCCCAGTCCTACAAGGGTTCCTCCGCCGACACCTGAACCGATAATATGTCTTACACCTTCTTTTCTGGCTTCGAGATAAGCAGTACCTGTTCCCATGCTGACAACGACAGCATGATCAAGTCCTGAAAGATAGAGACCGCCCAGGCCTGTAGCCTTGAATTCCTCAACAGCCACAGTCTTGATACCGAGAATCGGACCTGCGGGGAAGCCGGATCCAACACCCGTGATATTGATCTGTTCAATATCACCTATCGAAAGAGAGTTGTCATTGATAAGTTTTCCTACCGCTCCGAAAGCAGATGTAACCGGATCTGCAGCTCTGACAATATCCCTGGCAATTATCCTGCCTTCTTTCATTCCGACGATCTTTGTAGTACTGCCGCCAATATCCAATCCGACCTTGATTTTCATAGATCCTGTCTTCCTTATTTTTTAGTAATTCTATCAAATTAAAAGATAATTATAAACTGGCTGAAACCTGACGGTCAGACAATAAAAAAGGCTCTGCAGATAATCTGCAGAGCCTTAATTATTTATCTTGTGTAATTAACCCCAAACGTACTGGATCTTTGAGTAATAAGTTACAGAAGGATGTCCTGATGTCCCTTCAAGATCAGAGCTGATGGCATCTAATGCCTTCTGGTTAAGAACGCCCTGAGGATCCTTGCAGAACTCTGTCATCGTAGCAACTGTCATGCCAGAAGAAGATGTGTCTACAGAAATCTTTCTGTTTGCAGCCTCTGCGCCGGCGAGCTTAGCTCTCTCGTAGAAACGCGGTACCCAGAAGCTTCCGTCATATCTGTAGATATAATCTGTTCTGGCGTAATTATCCTTGATATAGATACGATAATTAACAAGAACTGCATTGAATGTATCTTCTGCACCTGTAGCGGCCTTCTCTTCAACATTGAAGAACATGATTACTGACCACTTTGAAGGAGTTGAGCTGTTGCCGATGTACTTAGGTGTAAATACGTTAGTAGCAGCTGCACCGGGCTTTGTTACCTTAAGCAAAGGAGCTCCGTTAAGTCCTCTGGGATTATCAATATACCATGTCCACTTCTTATTCTTTGAACCCGTACCCTGTGTGCAGTCAAGGAATGAGTTCTCGAAAGCCTTGGCATATAACAATGCATAGTCTGCAGAATCATCAATATTATAAGTTGTAACAAACGAATTGGAGATCGAAACGCAAACTCCGCCGATTACACCGCCTATCATACAAATGATAGCAAGTGACAAAAGCATTTCGACTAAGGTAAAACCTTTTCTGTTCTTAACTGTCTTCTTCATTGCTTTTCACCCCGCTCGCTTACTGACCAGTAGGCTTTCCGCCGCCGCCGCTGCTGCCGAATGTTCTGTGGGCACCGCCAACCTGACCGATTACATCATTGGCAGTCAAAATTCCAAGATCAAAGTCATCGGCTACTTCGTAATTAGGAAGGACTACCCATTCATACTTAGGATTGCCGCTGGAATCTGTTGAAGTATAGTCTACTCTGATCGCGATCTTATACTTGGAAGAATCAGCAGATGCTCTCCAGTACTCAGGATAGTAAACAATAGACTTTCTGTTATCTACCAGCTCATCAGTTGTACCGTAGTGGTTGCCGTCCTTAGGTGCATAATCAGCACTCTGGAAAGGTAATGTGCCGGGAACAGTATTATCTAATGTATATTCAGATACGATCTCAACATAAAGAGGTTCGATCTTATAACTTGCGGGACAGATAAACTTCAATTCCTTTGTGGTAACGCCGCTTCCCAACATCTGCTGACGGCTCGTAGTACCGCGGTTAGGCAGTGCGTTATGCTGAGCTACACGCTCCATACATGCCGCATAGTTATTGGCACCGGACTTGCTGTAAACTGAAGTCTGATATGAATAACCCATTGTAGCGATAAATCCATTTATAAGCATTGTTGAAATAACAACGAGAATAAACGTAGCTAAAAGAGTCTCGACGAGGGTAAAACCCTTGCGATTAGTTTGTTTAACAACGCGTTTCATATTTGTGCACCTCAATAATTAATTAGCAAATGAATATCTGGCAAGAGAACCCTCACCACTGTGGATCTGTGAATTAAGTGAGATAGAAGAGGCTGCTACAGCATCTTTAGAATTGTTGGCAGTTCTGATCAAACCGGCAATGCCAGCACCGACGACACCTGCAAGTATTACAATAATTGCAACTACGATTAATATCTCTAAAAGTGAGAAACCACCCTTGGATACGTGTCTTTTATCTACTCTGCGCATAAACCCCTCCAAATATAGAGTTTAATCTAATTCTTCCTTATTTGTATTATACTGACTTCCGTGCAAATTTCAACCAGAAAGTTAATAATTTGTTAAAATTTTTCATAATTCATTAACAAATACAAAAAATAGCGGAGAACCGAGGTTCTCCGCCATTATTATTGCTTTTTAATCAGCAATCAGTTCTAGATTGGTTATTAGCCGAGAACTGCCTGGATCTCGCTGTTAACAACTTCTACAGAGCTGTTGTGAGCTACTACGGAAGAAGCTGCTGCCTTAGCCTTGTTGAGGTAAGCACCGATACCAAGAACGAGAACTGCTGCAAGGATAACGATGATAGCAATAACGAGTACCATTTCTACGAGTGTGAAACCCTTCTTTGACTTCTGAATCTTCTTCATTTTAGATTCCTCCTGTAAGTTTTTGAGTTTGTAGCCTGATTATACAAGCTATTTTGAACAATTGCAACACTTTTTTCAAAATTTTTCAATTTTTTGTCACAATTAGTTCTTTTTGGTGTCCTGAGTCTTTTCCGGAGCAGGTGTAGGAGCTGCGCCGAAGTTAAGCATCTTTCTCATATTTCTCTCGTTCTTCTCATACGTTGTGTTGAACAGGTAGTTAGCCCAGTATGTAGCGAACGGCTTATGAGCCTTATGATCGATGCTGACGTTCTCAACGCCATACCACAAGCTGTCCTTCTTATCACAAATGTAAGGGAATCCGATGAATCCGTTTGTCTTGATCTCAGTAGTATCGCGGCCATCCCACTTTGTGTAAGGATCTGTGCTGTTATCAACAGAAAGCCTGTTTCTGAGGCTTGTGCCGTAGAAGCTGATCTCGGCCTGAAGTTCCATATAAGCATTTACATTTGTAACTTCTACAGAATTAACCTTGATGCAGTTCTTATTTGCAGCGTTGATCTTCTTGACTGCAGAAATGAACTGGTCATAGCCTGTTCTTGCAGCGAACTCTTCCTTACCCATCTGATCCTTCATCTTCAGAGCCTGAACAGCAGGATTCTCTTCTGCGGTAACTGTGAAGTTAGGCTTAAGGTTATATCCGGGTACTGTATATCCGTCAGTAGAAACATATTTAACGTTGATCTTAAGGCAGACAAGTCCGTCAGGTGAGTTTGTTCCATCAGGATATGTAATACTAGGCATACCTGTATCCAATGCAGTGATGCTTGTAAGGTAAGGACAGCCTTCTTCCTCAAATGTCTGAAGGACATACTGCTCAATAGTTTCTGACTCGACCTTATCGATGAAGGATAACTCCAACTCCTTATTAGCTTCGATGAGAGCCTTGATCTCAGTCTCCATGCTGGCGTTGTTCTGTCTGATCTGATCGAGATGTGCTTTTCTCTGCTCGAGAGCTGCTAACTGCTTCTTATAATCTTCGTACTTATTATTAAGTGTTCTGATTCCGAAGAAATAACCAAGGACAACGATAATCAACAAAGTGATTACGTACATAAAGCCCTTTTCTCTTGCTGTAAGATTATTCATTGACTGTTTCCTCCTTTCCGATTAACCCTGAGCGGCAGGTGCTGCTTCTGTGGTTACAGGTGCATAGTACAACTTGACTTCTGCGTTCTTGCGAGCGACATCAGTAAACTTGCCATTTGCAACTATCTCGGCAAAGCTTGCATCGTCAACGATAACATCATCAACATAGATCTTTGTGAGCTTATACTCAACACCGGCATATGTGAAGTTACCAGTCTCGATATCATAAGAATCGCCTGCCCTGACACTTCTGTTCTCAACCATACCAAGGACCTTTGTGGAATCAGCAATGTCCTCATAACGGATGATATTGATGTGTGCATTGCTGACCAACATTCCGGAAATCTGGAACTTGTAGTATGTGTTCATAACATCAACTGTTGTAGTCTTTGTCTTAGGATCATACTTCTCACCTGAAGACTCGATTTCAGCACGCTCTGTCTGGATCGAAGGTCTGGCTGTGAATACATTTTTCTGATTCAACAGATAGATTATTTCGGCAGGGCTGTAATATACGAAGGTATATCCCTCAATATCGAGCTGTGAGCTTGTGATCAAATAACGTGAGATATAAGAATCGTCAGGAATGCAGCTTGCAATAACATCAGGAAGATCTGTAGGAGCAGCATCAATCTCATCTACTGTCTTACGCATCTGTGTAAGAGCGTAGTTGTAATTTGACATTTCGTTGAGCTGTTCTGTCAATCTTGCGAATTCAGCTTCAAGGGATGCATAAGCGTCGCTTGCAAGGAGATTCTCCATATCCCTGATCTGACCCTTAATAATAGTATTTCTAATAAAGAATGCGACAATAAATGCAAGTACTACAAATACAACCAGGACGCCGGCAGCAACACCGTATCCGAGCATTCTTGCAGCCTTTGCAGCATTAGCCGTAAACTCGGCAAAGAAGTTCATATCCTTCTTCGCCAATAATTTTTTACTTACTCCGCTAGACTTAGCCATAAAGTGTACCCCTCCTTAATCGTGACGAATCAAAGCGCCACAACAATTTACGAACTGACCGAGTACAAAATCCTTA
>JAEFBC010000012.1 GCA_016292155.1 Saccharofermentans sp.
CATGTTGTCACGAACTGACATGTGAGGATAGAGAGCGTAGTTCTGGAAAACCATTGCGATGTCTCTGTCCTTAGGGAGAACGTCGTTTACACAACGATCGTCGATATAGATCTCACCCTCGGAAATGTCTTCGAGACCAGCGAGCATACGGAGTGTTGTAGACTTACCGCATCCGGAAGGACCAACGAGGATAACGAATTCCTTATCTGCTACGTCAAGATTGAAATCTGAAACTGCGACTACGCCGCCTTCATACTTCTTGTAAACGTGCTGGAAAGATAAACTTGCCATAACTTATAACCTCCAAAAAATGTGCCCATACGAACGGGCAGGATAACTACGAGAATAGTATCAAACCGCTTATTTCTTTACTATATGACACTCTCACCAAAAAAAGTTTTGCTATTTTGGCATAGTAATTTCCGTTGCTTGGTAAATATATCAATTGCCCCCAAACTATTTTGTGTGTGTTGTACAAGAAAAAGAGGCAAATATAATATTTCGGGGCTTTTTTAGTCTTTTTTTGTGTTGTGCAATCTATCTTTTTCTGCCTGAAATATGCTGTTTTATTGTTACTTTTCTATTACCTTTGGCAGCATTTTATGAAAGGATCCGTTTTATGCGATATTATGCGAAGTGTTCCTTCCCTGTTTATATATGTAAATAAATTTATGCAGAAACTTGTTGACTTTTGAATATTTATACATTATATTGCATAAATCAAACATCAGGGTGGGGATTATCCACCCCTATCGGAGGCAAATAAAATGGCAGTTGAAGAATCTGTAAAGTATGTATCTATCATCGGATCCACAGGATATGTAGGAGCAGAACTCGTAAGAGGTTTTGCAGCTCATCCTTACTTCAGATTCCGCCATCTCACAAGCCAGACTTTCGCAGGCAAGCCTTATTCAGATATCTATCCTGAATTCAGGGGCATCGTTGACAATCTCTGCGAAGACCTTCCCTATGAGGAAGTCGCAAAGGATTCAGACCTTGTTATCACAGCGCTTCCCCACGGAGTATCAGCAAAGATCGTTCCCGAACTTCTTGCAGCAGGCGCAAAGGTCATCGACCACAGCGGTGACTTCAGATATAAGGATCTTGCTACTTATGAGAAATCCTACAGTCTTACACATCCCAATCCGGAACTCTTAAAGGACGCAGTTTACGGCCTTCCCGAGTTCTACAGGGAGCAGCTTAAGACTGCAAACCTCGTAGCAAATCCTGGCTGCTATCCCACATGCTCACTCGTAGCTCTCGCACCCTTCCTTAAGAATCATCTTATTGAAGAAGATTCCATCATCATTGATGCTACTTCAGGTGTAAGCGGTGCAGGAAGAAAGTCCGATCTCGCATACGCATTCTGCGAACTTGATGAGTCATTCAAGCCTTATGGTGCCGTAGGACACCGTCACACAACAGAGATCGCAGAGCAGTGCTCTTTCCTCGCCGGAAAGAATTCAGGTGATATCAAAGTAACATTTACTCCCCACCTTGCACCTTTCAAGCGCGGAATGCTCGCAAGCGTCTATGCAAAGCCCTCTGCTGCTTTCACAGATGTCTCAAGCGAGAAGATCAATGCAGTATATAAGGATTTTTATAAGGACGAGCAGTTCGTAAGAGTCCTTTCCGGAAAGACATTGCCTGATATCAAAGCAGTAGCTTGCTCCAACTATATCGACGTAAACGGCGTATATGATCCCGAGACCAACATGATCAAGCTCTTCACAGCACAGGACAATCTCGGCAAGGGCGCTGCACTTCAGGCGATCCAGTCAGCAAACGTAATGTTCGGCTTCGAAGAAACAGCCGGACTTAAGAATATCGTAAGAGGTATCTGATTATGGCAGGACAGAAAGAAAACCCCGTTATCACGGGCGACATGAAAAACATTATAGACAGGGCTTCGATCCTCATCGAATCACTCCCTTACATCAGAAAGATGAGAGGCCAGACCTTTGTCATCAAGTACGGCGGAAATGCCATGGTCAACGAAGAGCTTAAGCAGTCTGTAATGGATGACATTACCCTCCTTAAGTACATCGGCATCAATCCTGTTATCGTTCACGGCGGCGGTCCTGACATCAACGACATGCTGAACAAGGTCAATAAGGAGTCCCACTTCGTTAACGGATTAAGGTATACAGACGGAGAGACAATGGGTTATGCCCAGATGGTACTGATCGGCAAGACCAACAAGGATATCGTATCCACACTCTGCGGCAAGGGCGCCAAGGCTATCGGTATCTCCGGTATCGACGGCAATCTTATCGAGGCTGAGAAGCTGACAGAAGATGCTGAAGGTAATGCCATTGATATCGGTTATGTAGGCAAGATCAAGAAGATCAACACCAAGGTCATCTCCATGCTCGCAAACGACGAGTATATCCCCGTTATCGCTCCTATCGGCGTAGGCAAGGACGGCGAGAGTTATAACATCAATGCAGATACGGTAGCTGCAGAAGTTGCAGTTGCCCTGGGCGCTTCAAAGCTCATCACCCTTACAGACGTAGGCGGTGTGTTAAGAAAGCTCGAAGACGGCTCAGACTATATCATTCCTGTTTTGGACGAGAAGGACATCAAGGATCTCGTCGAGGAGGGCATTATCAAAGGCGGCATGATCCCCAAGATCGAAGGCTGTCTTGATACAGTATTGCGCGGTGTCGACCGTGCACACATAATAGATGGAAGAATACCTCATTCTATTATTCTCGAAACATTTACCAAGAACGGTATCGGCACAATGATCGTAAAGGAGAAAAAAGAACATTATGAGTATAGAAAATGATCTCAGCCTGATTCAGGATTTCGATAAAAACTATTGTCTTCAGGTATTTAACCTCCTCCCTGTCGCTTTCGTTAAGGGCAAGGGCTGCTATCTCTATGATACAAACGGAACCAAATACCTTGATATGATCGGCGGTATCGCCGTTAACTGCCTGGGATATGCTCATCCCAAGCTCACAGCAGCTGTCTGCAACCAGGCAAAGAACATCATCCACGCCTGCAACTACTATTACATCCCTCAGAAGTCAGAGCTCGCATACAGGCTCTGCCGCGCAAGCTTTGCAGATAAGGTATTCTTCTGCAATTCCGGCGCTGAGGCCAATGAAGCAGCAATAAAGCTCGCACGCAGCTATTTCTACTATAAGGATATTAACAAGTACGAGATCATCACGGCAGACATGAGCTTCCACGGAAGGACCATGGGTACTGTTGCGGCAACAGGCCAGGCTAAGTTCCAGAAGCCTTTTGAACCCAATCTCCCCGGCTTTGTCCATGTTCCTTATAACGACATCGAAGCATTGATCGAAGCAGTTAATCCCAAGACTGCAGCAATCATGTTGGAGCTCGTTCAGGGCGAGAGCGGCGTTCATCCGGCTGACGTAGAATACATCCAGGCAGTTAAGAAACTCTGCGTCGAGAAGGGCATCCTTCTCATCGTTGATGAGGTACAGACAGGTGTCGGACGTACAGGCAAGATGTTCTGCTATCAGAACTACGGCGTACAGCCTGACATCATGACTCTTGCAAAGGGCCTTGGCGGCGGTGTTCCGATCGGCGCCATGCTTACCACTAACGAAGTTGCTACAGGCATGAAGCCCGGCGATCACGGTTCGACATTCGGCGGCAACCCTTTGGCTTGCGCAGCAGGAAATGCAGTACTTGAAGCTATCGAGGAAGAGAACATCATCGATAATGTAAGGGAAGTAAGCGAGGAGCTTTTCGAGAAGCTCAATAAGCTCAGGGCTAAATACAACTGCATCCGTTCGGTAAGGGGCAAGGGCCTTCTTATCGGTATCGAATTCGACGATACAATTACTGCAGCAGGCATGCGTGAACAGCTCTTCACAATGGGCATTCTCGTAAGCGCCATCGGCAAATCAACGATCAGGCTCGCGCCTCCGCTCATCATCACGAAGGCTCAGGCTAACCAGTTCATTAAGGCTCTCGATAAGATCTTAAAGAACGTTCAGGGTCCTAAGAATGTTTTCGACAAGATCAAGGACGCCATCCCTTCAAAGAAGCAGATCAAGGAGTCCGCAGCAAGCGTCGGAAACGCAAAGATCGATAAGCTCGACCAGATTGGACTTACTGACGGCAAAGACAATAAACCTGCAGATACCGACGACTGATACACAGAAAACTTAAGGAGTAATTACAATGAAGCATTATATTGATTTCCACAGAGACGTTTCTTTCGAAGATCTTGATTATCTTTTGGACGTGGCAGTAGATCTTAAGGCTAAGACAAAGGCCGGCATCGAGCACCACCTCCTCAAGGGCAAGTCACTTGCAATGATCTTCACAAAGTCTTCCACAAGAACAAGAGTCTCCTTTGAAGTCGGCATGTATCAGTTGGGCGGCCAGGCACTTTTCTTAAGCAACAACGATATCCAGATCGGCAGAGGCGAGACCATCTACGACACAGCAAACGTACTGTCCGGAATGGTCGATGGCATCATGATCAGAACATTCAAGCACCAGGACGTTGAAGACCTCGCCAAGTACGGCAAAGTCCCTGTAATCAACGGTCTTACAGACGACCAGCACCCTACTCAGGTATTAGCTGACCTCCTTACAATCAAGGAGCACAAGGGCGCGCTTAAGGGTCTCAAGATGGCTTACCTGGGCGACGGAAACAACATGGCAAATTCCCTCCTCCACGCATGTGCAAAGGCAGGAATGGATATCTCCGTTGCTTCCCCCAAGGATTACACATGCCCTGACAAGTATGTTCTTGAAGCTAAGGAAGATGCCAAGGTAACAGGCTCCAAGATCGTCATGACCGAAGATCCTTTCGAAGCAGCTGAAGGTGCTGACGTTATCTACACAGATACATGGACATCCATGGGCCAGGAAGCTGAGAAGGCTAAGAGGGTTGAGATCTTCAAGAACTATCAGGTCAATTCAAAGCTTATGGGCGTTGCTCATTCCGATGCGATCTTCATGCACTGCCTCCCTGCTTACAGAGGCTATGAAGTAACAGAAGACGTTATCGACGGACCTCAGAGCGTTGTTTTCGACGAAGCAGAGAACAGACTCCATGCTCACAAGGCAATCCTTGTAAACTGCTTCCTCAACTGATGAAAAGCAGTCCCGTAATAAGAATTGCAGACGTCAATGACGCACCCGAAGTATCGCGCCTCTTAAGAAGCGCGATGCTTACTTATTGCGCGGATTCAGGAATATCCTCTTCGATGCTCGAGGCAATGACCGAGAGTATCGAGAGCGTTGCCGACAGGATCTCCCGCCAGACCTGCCTCGTTGCCGAGATCGACGGCACTGTCGCTGGTTCTATCTGCATCAAGGAAGTCCCTAATCCGATGGTCTACACGTTCTCCGATAAGACGTGCGAATTCCTTCAGAATGCCGGAAGATCCTTTTATATCTCAAGGTTTGCGGTGCTCGGCAAATTCAGAAAGACGGGCCTTGGAATAGATCTCATCACAAGAGCCGTCAATACAGCACGCGAAAACGGCGCGGAATGCATACTTCTGCACTCTGCGGCCACTAATAAGAACATGGTCGATTTCTACGGGAAACGTGGCTTTGAGCTTATCGATGCCGAAAATTCCAGAGGCTATCTGAGAGGTCTTTTCGCCTTAAGATCAGATAGTCTTTGATAAGAAGATATCGCAGTTATTAAACTCCGGATCGTCCTTAATAAGGTCATACGCCTTATCCCTTGCTTCAGCACTGTCATACATAGCGAAAACAGCGCTGCCGGAACCGGTCATGCGGCTGTATTTTGCGCCTGTCCCAAGCAGGGATTCCCTTACCTTCTTTATAAGCGGAACCTTCTCTTCCGAAGGGATCTCAAGATCGTTCGTCAGAAGATCTCCGCCTTCAAGGAAGCGGCTTAATGCATCCTTCTCATCGCTGTTAATGCCCGCGATATAAGCCTCATAACGCTCTTCGTCAAATGCCGGCAGAGGCTTGCTGTCTATCGCATGGAAACACTCGGGTGTGGAAACGCCCTCATAAGGCTTAACGATAAGAAGCGGAATATCAGAAAGCGGATAGAGATCTCTTATATCTTCGCCGACTCTCTCGCAAAGGCACGTTCCGCCGTAAAGGAAGAACGGAACATCTGCGCCGACATTTACGGCCAACTGCGCGAGTTCCTCATCTGTAAAGGGCTCTCCGAAATGCTCCTGGAGCACCATAAGCACAGCAGCTGCATCAGAACTTCCGCCGCCCATGCCTGATTCAGAAGGGATCTGCTTGGTAAGCACGATCTCGATATAAGGGAATCTGTTGTTTTTCCAGAGCTCGGCATTGGGAACCGAAGGGTCGGAAGATGCCTTCCTGCGAAGTGACGACAGGAATCTGTCCTTTGCTTTGCTGCAGAGGTTCTTCTCCGGATCGATATCGTTTCTGCCTATGCATTTGATATCAAATCCACCCTCGCGTTCGGGATAGATATTGATGGTAAGGGTGTCTGCAAGATCGATCTCCTGCATTACCGAATATAAGCTGTGGTAGCCGTTGGGGAGTATCCCGCGCACACGCAGGAACAGATTCAGTTTGGCATTAGCTGTTATCTCATAAGAATCCATAAGGATCTCCAAGTCATTCGTCGACCAAGTCGAGTAAAAGTCTGTATCTCAATTTTACCTTATATTTAAGTTAAAGCAAAACCGGCGCTGTACCCGTTTTGCCTGATTCCATAAAAAAGCACTGTCAAAAACTGATCAGATCAGCAGTGACAGTGCTATTGATTATCGGATTAAACTCAGATCAGACAGCTACTACTTCTTCCTGAGACTTCTCGGGCATGATGCCTACCCTTACTGTTCTTGTGAGAACATCGATGTATGAGAAGGATACGAGAGATTCCTTGCCGGCTTCATTCTTGCAGAGCATCGTGAAAACGTTAGGATAGCAATGCTCAACCGTGCCGATGTAAGTGATGATCCTCTTGCGTCCGCCGTTAGTCTTGCAGACTATGCGCTTACCGATAAGCTCTTGAAACTTTGACTTACACATTTCCAAATCGGAACTGATAATCATATGTATTCCCTCCGCCCGGAGAATTGTTGATAAATATTGCAAACGCCTTAAAGGAACATTACGGAAATATTACCAAACTTGCACCAATGCTAACATTTCCTTGACATATTGTCAACGAGAAAACACAACATTTAGTAAAAAAACACCAGTTATCTCACAAAATATAGTGGTTAGGTAGAAGTTTTTCTATTTTCTTACAGAACAGCATTTAACTCTCATTGAAAAGGCTGTCTTTTTACAATACAATCGTAGCATTACTCTATAAAACAGATAGGAGAGGTCAAAAATGCTTAGTGATATTGAGATAGCCCAGAGTGCAAAGATCAAGCCGATCGCAGAAGTCGCAGAGCAGGCAGGAATCGATCCTGACAAGCTCGAAATGTACGGTAAGTACAAAGCAAAACTCCCGTTAGACTACATTCAGAACCTGCCCGAGAGACCTGACGCAAAGCTCATCCTCGTTACAGCGATGAACCCCACACCCGCAGGTGAAGGCAAGAC
>JAEFBC010000013.1 GCA_016292155.1 Saccharofermentans sp.
CCAATGGTACCATAGCCAAGTGGTAAGGCATGGGTCTGCAAAACCCTGATCCCCAGTTCAAATCTGGGTGGTACCTCCAAAGCGTCGCTTTTCTTACAAAGCGACGCTTTTTTTACACAAATAATCAGAGTAGAATATTCGAGTTAAAGAATAAAAAGAACAACCGAAGGATGAGGTTTACATGAGAGACGATATCAAGGAATTACTCAAGAGATATGACGAGATCGGCGCTTTGATCCTGGAGCAGAAGCTCGATGAGTTCGGCGACCAGCTGGACCAGAAGCCTGAAGATGTCGACGATGCGACATACGAGGAATATATCCAGCGTCTTGCAAAAGAAGAGACCGAAGAAGCTACCGCCAAGCTCGAGAACGAGCCTGACGAGAAACTCGGCAACAAGTCCATGAGACAGATCTTCGACGAGCTTTCTTTCGACGAGAAGACCGAAGCCCTTGAATACAGTGCTCTGAACCTCGACAGAGGCGCACCTCAGTCGCTTTCAGACAGCATCGCTACAGAGCCTGCCGACCTGGTAAGAGATTACTGCGGCAGAGTTATCGGCGAGTGCGCATGGACCGAAGACGAGCTTACTGATGAGAATGTCCTTTTCGAGATGCAGTTCCAGAAAGCGATCGCATGCTTTGACGTCCTCACCAAGATGAAGGAACCTTGCTTCATCCAGGCAGTTTTAGACCGCTACATGAGCTATGGTAAGACCCGTGAGTTCGTCGCAGAGTCTATCGCAAAGTATATCGAAGCATTCCCTGAAGTATCCGAGCCTTTCCTTATCGGCATTATCGAGAGCAACGTCGATTCCGGTCTTGAAGGACCTTGTGAGGATGTTGTCATCATGCTCACAGAGATCGGCAAGGAGCACAAGACAGAAGAGATCTACCAGACCCTAAGACACGCATTCAGATACATGACAAACAAGATCTATGCTGTCATCTGCCTCGCTGATTACGGCGACGACCGAGCAGTCTCAATGTTCAAGAATTACATCAACAGGAATCAGAAGACCATCGAAAGAGACCTGTTCTACGAGATGATGTCTGCAATCCAGCATTTAGGCGGCGACATTTCCGACATCCAGGATCCTTTCGGAGATTTTCAGAAGAAACAGGGCAAACACTAATGAGTTTTAAGTATGGAAGATCAGAGAAGCTCGAGAATCTCTTGGGCATCTTAAGAGACTTCTCAGATAGCGAAAAAATAATGTTCGGCCAGCAGAACTGCGGCCACATCGGCGTGTCCATAAACGCAACAGACGGCACCGAATCCGACTGCAAGAACCTTACAGGCAGCCACCCCGCCGTCGTAGGCGTCGACACACTGAGTTTCTTAGGCTACGAAGGCAAGATGAACGACCTTATTACGGTGATAAAGAACATGCACCGCCAGGGCCTTATAGTCACATTGTCTGCTCATATGCCGAACTTCACATTAGGCGGCGACGAATTCTACGATTACTCGCCCAACTACACAGACGGCGACTGCGGCAGAAGGATCCTGCCGGGCGGCGACCTCAACGGCAAATACAAGAGATTCCTTGACCTGATAGCCGAATTTGCCGGAAGCTGCATCGACGTTGAAGGCGAGAAGATCCCCATGATCTTCCGTCCCTTCCACGAATGCAACGGCGACTGGTTCTGGTGGGGCAAGAGCTACATGACCGATGAGGAATTCATCGAACTGTTCAGATTCACAGTCGACTATCTCATAGGCGACAAAGGCGTCGACAACCTCGCGGTCTGCTATTCGCCCAACGGCTTCATCAACAATGAAGACGAGTATCTCTCCAGATACCCCGGCGACGAATACATAGACATCATGGGCCTCGACCTTTATAACGACAAGCCTCACAAGGGTGACGGCTTCTTCCAGAAACTGACCTCATCTCTTAATGTTGTTTACGACATCTCTAAAGAGAAAGGCAAGATCTTGGCGCTCACCGAGATCGGCTACCGTTCGCTTGAGACAGAGAACGGTTATTTCGAAGGCTTGGCACCGATCGACAATACCGTTCCGGACTGGTTCACCCAGCTTCTCAATGCGCTGATCTCCACCGAGAGCGGCAGAAGGCTGGCTTACATGGCCACATGGGCAAACTTCTCAGACACGCAGTTCTGGATACCGTTTGCCACAGAAGATTTCAGACACGAGATGTGCACTGACTTTATAAGATTTGTTGAAGACAGCCATATCCAGATGGCTCCCGTATTTGATTTCAACGCGAGGGTCTGATAGTATCATCTTTGTTTTAAAGTCTTTGCGGGTTTAACTCAGTTGGTAGAGTGTCAGCTTCCCAAGCTGAATGTCGCGAGTTCGAGCCTCGTAACCCGCTCCAAGACAAAAACTCTCTCTCCGGACTTGCGTCCCCGGATGCTTTGCATCCATGCGGAATCGTCTGAAGAGAGAGTTTTTGTTTATCCATCACCGGAATGTTCCGGTCCGCAAACGCAGCTCGCGCCCCTTTCCGCCGGCCTGCAAACCTTGTCCGCGCCCCCGGAAATTCTGTCCGCCGGCCGACAACCCCAGCCTGCGTCCCCCAAAAACTCTTTCTACCGCCGACAACCCCAGCCCTCGACTCTGTCCGCCGACAATGTCTACATAAAAATCGACAGGATACTTACGGGTTATGCCCAAAAACAGGACTAAACCGACAAGATGTTACAAAAATCTGCAAAAAACCTGCAGGAAAGCACTGAAAAACCCTCAAAAAACCGACAAGAAAATATACTCCAGAAACTGATATAAAAAACCCCAAAAAGCAGTAAAATGAACTTATACCAAATCCAAGGAGGATTGATTTATGCAGAAGTATGTATGCTCTTTATGCGGCTACGAATATGACCCCGAGGTCGGCGATCCTGATAGCGGAATTGCACCCGGCACAGCATTCGAGGATATCCCTGAGGATTGGGTATGCCCTGTCTGCGGCGTAGGCAAGGAGAACTTCCAGCCCGCATAATTCACTAAAAGGAGAATCAGCGGGCTCGTGTGGAAAGACTATACGGGCCCGCTTTTTAATTTCCATGGCAGAAGTAAATAAGGCAGCAACAAGAGAAAAAACGATCGTTAGGACCGGAATCATAGGTATCGTGGCAAATGTTTTGCTCGCATCCTTCAAGGCCCTTGTTGGTGTTGCCGTCCATTCGACAGCCATGGTCCTTGATGCCGTTAACAACTTCAGCGACGTCTTATCGTCACTGGTAACTATCATCGGCACCAAGATCGCATCCAGAAAGCCTGATAAGAAGCATCCTCTGGGCCACGGCAGAGTTGAGTATCTGGCTCAGATGATAATTGCCGCCCTCATCCTTTATGCGGGCATCACGGCGCTCTGGGAATCCATTAAGAAGATCATTAATCCCGTTGATCCGGAACACTCTGCGATCTCTCTTATTCTTATCTCAGTTGCGATCGTTGTTAAGATCGTTTTGGGCCTTTATGTAAGAAAGCAGGGAAAGAAAGCCAAGTCAGACCTTCTTATCTCATCCGGTACGGACGCACTTTTCGATGCCATATTATCAACAGCCGTCCTTATCTCCGCGATCATCCTTCTTATCTTCAAGTTCAATATCGAAGCTTATGTCAGCGTCATCATCGCCGTCTTTATCCTTAAGGCAGGCATCGAGATCATTATCGAAGCAGTTGATGACATGCTCGGCCACAGGGTCGAGGTCGAATACACCAAGAAGCTTAAGGAGAGCGTCTTATCATTTGATGAGGTCTATGGCGCTTACGATATAGTTCTTCATAACTACGGTCCCGACAGATATCTCGGCTCGGTCCATGTCGAAGTCGATGACAGGATGACCGCCGACAAGATCGATTCGCTGACAAGAAATATCACTCAGAAGGTCTTTGAAGACACGGGCATCTTCCTTACGGCCGTCGGTATTTATTCCAATAATTCCTCCAACGAGCATCTCATGAAGATGCGAAAAGATATTACCCGTCTCGTTGTTGACCACAAGCACGTCCTCCAGCTTCATGGCTTCTATGTCGATGAAGAGAAGAAGAGGATCACATTTGATGTGGTCGTTGATTTCGATGAGGAAGACAGGGAAGGCCTTATCAAGCACATTATCAGCGATGTCAAAAATGCTCTGCCGGAATACGAGGTTGCCGTCGCTCTGGACAGCGATATAAGCGACTGATTACCAGTAAATTAAAGCGAAAACCCCAATTCCGCTCCCAAACCTCCATTTATTTATAATACGCTTTGTGTTACTATGCTTCTGTTTAATCACGGGGAATTACATAAGCAGGTGGTATTTTGGGTACTTCATTAAAACTACGTAAGAATTACGGAATCTTAAAGTGTGTCGTTTTAGGTCTTATCACGGCGCTTCTTACTTTCGGCTTTTTCATTATCCGCTACGGCGGCGTGCTCACTATAAGTGACGACTTTAACAGCCAGCAGCTGACTTTCGCGCAGGCTGCATGGAATGCCATACATAATGGTGGCGGCGGCCAGTGGACCTGGAATCTCGATCTCGGTTCATCTGTTATAACGGGCTTCGGCTTTTATAACCTGGGCAGCCCTTTTTACTGGATCTTCCTGCTGTTCCCTAAGGGTTCTTTCCCTTATCTCGTTGGTCCTTTGTATATCCTTAAGTATGTGGTCGCATGCGTTACTGCATATATCTATTTAAGGCTTTTCACAAATAAGGACTCCAAGTACGATTATGCGGTCGTCGGAGCGCTCATCTATGCGTTCTCCGGCTTCCAGGCAGTAAATCTCATGTTCTTCCATTTCCACGACGTAGTGGCATTCTTCCCTCTTTTGCTCTGGGGAATTGAGACATTGGACGATAAGAAGAAGAGACCGTGGTTTATCCTGGCCATCTTCATCAACTGCCTCATCAATTACTTCTTCTTCATCCAGGAAGTAATCTTCATGGTCATCTACTTCCTCTTCAGATTCTGGGGAGAGCCCGTCAAGGATATGCTGAAGAAGATAGGCACATGCATGCTCTGCGGCATCTTCGGAGTCGCAATGGCATCTTTCCTGTTCATTCCGAGTGTTCTTTATATCAAGGGCAATCCGAGAAGTGAGATGGCGCTTTACTTAAAGAATTTCGTTTTCGATTCCAAGGCGCTTTTACACCTCATCAAGGGCGCTCTGCTCCCGGGCGATGTAATGCCTGCCAACAGCGCGGTCATTTTCCAGAACTGGGATTCACCTTCATGCTATATGCCTTTGTTCGGCCTTTCATGCGTTTTCGCATTCGTCGGCAAGGACAAGAGCTGGATGAAAAAGCTCCTGATATTCCTTGCTGTCGTCTCGATCTTCCCGTTCATGACATCAGGCTTCCTGCTCTTTACGGCGGTCTACCAGCGCTGGTGGTACATGCTCGTCCTCATCATGGCGCTTGCTACCGTTAAGGTTCTCGAGCAGCCTAAGGAATATTCAATGTCCAAGGGCATTATCATCTACGTCATAGCGACGACGGTATTCTTCCTTGCGATCAAGTATGTGGCCTTCAACTCCCTTAAGGAACAGATGGTCTTCTACAATGACAGATTCACTTATTTCTACATAATTGCTGTGGCAGGCCCCGTCCTTCTTGATATTCTCCTCAGGGCTGACAAGTTTAAGTATGGTATCGTTCTGACTTCCACAGTGGTCCTCTGCGCCCTTACAACGGGCATTACGCTGTTCTATTACAAGGACGATAACACGAAGGAGTATCTTAACAAGTACGAAGCTGCGATCTATCTCAAGCCTATCGACGATCAGTACAGATATAACACCAGAGACAACGTTTACACACTTACTGGCGGCGCTGCAGGCTTCGGGTGCTTCAGTTCGACGATCGAGAACTCCGCGCACGAACTCAACATCCTTCTCGAAGTTGATACGAACAACTCAAGCCAGGGAAGGATCAAGATCCTGGGACTCCCGGAACTCCTCGGAGGCAAATACGCCATTACGACAGACGGCACCTCAGGCAATATCGTTGACCAGGTAAGCTATAAGGACACAACGCTTTATGTAAAGGAAGGCACGGCTTTCCCCATTGGCTTTGCGATGGATAAATATATCTATGCCAATGAGCTTTCGAAGATCCCTTTTGAAAAGCGCGGCATAGCATTAATGAATGCTGCGGTGATAATGCCTTCTGACACAGCCAAGGTCGATCCCGGCATGACACATATTAATCCTGCCGACATTGATTACGATAAGTCCGTTGAAGAGATGGCAGGCGAAGCTGTGAAGAATTCCGTAAAGAATTTTACAAGGGATAATCACGGCTTTAAGTGCACGACTGATTATGCACAGGATACCTATGTATACTTCTCCGTTCCGAACGACGACGGCTGGACAGCAACGATCGACGGACAGAAAACAGGCATTATCAATTCCGGCGGAATGATGCTCCTTAAGGTCCCTATGGGCCAGCACTCTGTTGAGTTCAGCTACCAGACAAGCGGATTTAAGACCGGAATCGCGCTCTCGGCAATCTCCTGGGCCGCTTTTGCAGGACTTTGGATCTTCGGTGCCGTAAAGTCCCGTAAGGCCGGAAAGGAGAGCAAATAATGGGCAAATTGGATCTCAAAAAACTTAAGAACAACCGCACGGTAATAATCCTTGAGATCGTGTTCCTCTTAGCTCTCGCAGCTTTAGGCATCTACACATGCATCTTCAGCAGGGCCGTGGCTTTCAATGCTTCCAAATATGTCGTCTGGTCGGCAGAGCAGGGCATGGAATGCAAGATCGAGGGCATCGAGACATCCGAAGATGCCGGCAAATACTATCTTGAGATCAAGGGCTGGGTAATCGAGAGATATGTCGAATCCAAGTCTTCAGATACGATCAGGGTCGTCTTAAAGGACGCTGATACCGGCAAATACTACTTCATTCCCACCAGAAGGGCATCCAAAGCCAGCATTACAAGGCAGTTCTACGATGGAACGACTTACGATGACTGCGGTTTTGAAGCTAAAGTCCGTCTCGGGAAAGAACTCAGCGGCAACGCGAGCGAATATGAAGTATTCATCTATGTGAGCAACGGAAACGGCACCAAGCTGGTACAGACCGGTAAAGGGGTAGTTTCCTGGCTTACAGGAAAATAAAACAGAACGATTTTTGATATATTGCCTGCTTTTATAAGTTCACGAAAAAACTTGTTGACAAAAACAAGGCTCGACCATATAATAATCAGGCACGCGGGATTAACTCAGTGGTAGAGTGTCACCTTGCCAAGGTGAAAGTCGCGAGTCCGAATCTCGTATCCCGCTCCACCTAAAAAGCCGTCTCAATCGAGACGGCTTTCTTATTTTCTACAGTTTATTTCCCGGTCTTTGCCTTTTTCTTAAACAGCAGCTTCTGGATAAGCTCTGTAAGTTTCTGTTCGCCGACGCCGAGCAGCACGGTAAGAATGATAACTCCTACAGCGTATACCAGCAGATCGTACCTTCCGGCCTTGATGGGAGATGTCTTATCGGTCTGCAGGAACCTGAGCGCTGTGAGCGCAGCCAGGTTCATGAGATACGTGTGGAGCGAATATTTGCCGAAGAACCTGGATACCGGATTGCTTACATGATATTTCATCATGAAGAGAACAATCGTGAATCCGAGCAGGAGAAATAACGGCACCTGGCAAAGATATGTCTTGATCTTCTCTTCGATGCCGGGCCCCTTGCCTGCAAATTCCGTCCAATAGCCGAACTTCATCTGTCCAAAGGATGAGAGCTTATAGAAGATCATCGTTATGACGAGGACGATATGGAACTTAAGGGCATAGAGCTTTTTGAAGAAAGCGGTGATCTCTTTTTCGAAGTATGCGAAAATAAGACCCGTGAAGAACGCCGGCGCTGAATTGACCCACCATTCGCCGCTGAACCACAGTGCCTTTTCTGCCTGCCACCACAAAGCTCTGGACGCCAGATGCGGCTTGACCCACCAGTTTGGATCGCCGTACCACCATGCGAAGTGTCCGTTGAAGCAGAAGCCGATGCCGAGAGCGATTATGAATACGAAGATAACAGCAAAGCTGACAGGGCGGTTCTTTATGAATCGGAAGCACAGGTAGAACATGAGATAAAGAACAGCGAGGACAATAGGGAACCATGCATATTCATTCATCATCGTAATGCCGGTAAAGTTTGCGATCCAGCGTTCCTTCGGCAGCTTGGCACCGGATATGAGCAGCAGGATGCCGTATACGATCACGTTAACGTAGAAAGGAACAACGATCGTCTTAACGATCCTGTTCCTGATAAAGCCTTTAAGATAGTTCTCCTTGGTGTTGAGGCTCTTGATAAGTCCGTAACCTGAGCAGAAAAAGAAGATCGCAACAAAGTAAGCGCCCGCATTAACAAAAGGCGAGAGCACCTTCTGATCCTGGAAGATCGCCTCCTGGGAGATATGGTGGAGTATTACACCGATAGCTGCAAAGCCTCTTAATGACTTCATAGCATCAAGGCCCGTGAAGTCATCGTTGAATTCAGCCTTCCTGCCGAACTTGTTGGTTCCGCCCCAGATGAAAAGGATCAGATAAAGATAGAACAGGACCTGTTCTGCGACAGACCATATGGTCATGCCTTTAAATATCTCTGCCATAACACACCTCTAATACATAACAATGCGTTTATTATCGCATTAAGGCAGAGACGAAAAAACCTGATAAATTCCACTTTTGCATACGATAAAAAGTGGTGGAAATGTGTTTCCGCTGTTTAACTTTTTGTCACCGGTTTCCTGTTTTTCGTTGTACAAAAAGTTTAACTGAGCCCTGATTTCAACTTTTTGTCACGGATTTTCCAATTTTGGTGATACAAAAAGTGAAACAGCCTTGGTGCTCTGTCAAGATAACGGACCTTGAACAATAGTTCCGACAGCAAAAAGCGGTGCCGCTCTGATGAACGACACCGCCTTTAAGTTTTATTTCTTTCCTTTTTTCTTTCCCTTAGGCTTTCAGGACTTAGGCTTGTCTTTCACGGGTGCAGCCTCTTTCTTGGCTTCAGCCTTAGCCTCGCCCTCAGCACCTTCGCCATCGTGTCTGAACATTGCCTTCTTTCTTGAGTAAACGTCGTCCTCGTCAGAGAGCAGTGAGGCTCTTGTGAAAGAAGCGGGCGCGACAGCGACCTTTTCGCGGAAGATCCAGCTGCGGATCTTATCGGTGAGCTTCTGCTCCAGTACGCCGCCTCCGACAGTCAGGAGGATTACGGCAATGGCGTTAACGAAGAGGTTATTGTATCTGCCGCCCATGTAGAAAGGTGACCATTCATCGTTGTACTGCATGAAGTTCATGAGCGTGATCGCTGCAAGGTTCATGAGGTATGTGTGGAGTGAGTACTTGCCGAAGAAACGTGTGATCGGATTGCTTACGTGATACTTCATGAGGAAGATGAATACCGTAACAGCCAGGATAAGGAACAGAGGTACCTGGCAGAAATATGTGGCGATCTTATTGCCGATCTCAGGTCCTTTTCTGTTGAATTCAGTCCAGTAACCGAATTTTGCCTGGCCAAAATCGGAGAGTGCGAAGCAGACTTCTGTGATAACAACAAGGATAAGGAAGCGCTTCCAGTAGTTCTCCTTGAAGAACTTGACGATCTTTTTCTCGTAGTTCGCGAAAATAAGACCCGTTAAGAATGCGGGAGCTGAATTGACCCACCATTCGCCGTGGAACCAGAAGATCTTCTCGCCCATCCACCACTTGGCTTCGTTTGTCCAGTAGTATTCGCTGCACCACCAGTTGTCGGGACCTGTCCACCATGCATAGTGGCCTTCGATCATGCAGCCGACGCCCATGAGGAGTATGAATGCGAAGATGATCGCAAAGCAAGCCTTGCGGTTTCTGACAAATCTGAATGTAAGGAAAAATACAAGATAAAGGATGGCGAGGACTATAGGGAACCATGCGTACTGGTTCATCATCGTGATGCCTGCGATATTGGTGATCCACTGCTCCTTCTCGAGATGGATCTTAAAGACGGCATAAAGTGCCGCATAGATCAAAACGTCAACATAGAAGGGGAGTACGATGGCCTTAACGATCCTCTTTTTGATAAATCCCTTAAGGTAGTTGGGCTTGGCGTCATAGCTCTTGAGAAGGCCGTAGCCGGAGCAGAAAAAGAATATCGCTACGAAGTAAGCGCCTGCGTTTACGAACGGAAGGAGGATTCCTTCCTGCTGGAATGTCTGCTGCTGTGAGATGTGGTGGAGAATAACTCCGATGGCTGCAAAGCCACGTAAAGACTTCATTGTCTCAAGACTTAAAAAGTCTTCGTTAAATTCGTTTTTCTTAAGAAGCTTATTGGATCTGCCCCAGATAAAGATACTTACGAAAAGAAGTGCGACTGCGAGATCGGCAAGATGCCACCAATGGATATCAGAAAGATGATTAAGTATAAAACTTGTCATAGACTACCTCGTCCCCAAATTCAATGTTCATATTGTCGCACAGTGCAGGAATATTGTATATTTATATTATCAACATATTTTGAAACAGTTGGGGGTGCAATATGAAAGGAATCATTCTCGCAGCGGGAAAGGGCACACGTCTCTATCCTATTACCAAGCCTGTATGCAAGCCGCTGCTTCCCGTTTACGACAAACCGATGATCTACTATCCGCTTTCCGTGCTTATGGAAGCAGGTATCAAGGATATCCTCGTTATTACTCCGCCAGATGACACAAAGCCGTTCGTAGACCTCTTGGGTGACGGCTCACAGCTCGGCATCTCGATCAAGTACATGGAGCAGAAGGTTCAGAGAGGTATCGCTGACGCCTTCATCATCGCCAAGGATTTTATCGGCACGGATTCTGTCTGCCTCGCATTGGGCGACAATATCTTCTATGGACCTTTCTTCAGAAGAAAGCTCAGAACGGCAGGAAGAAATGAAGAGGGCGCAGTCATTTTCGGTTACTATGTCGCAGACCCCAGAGCGTTCGGTGTCGTAGAGTTTGACGCTGACGGCAAGGCTGTATCCATCGAAGAGAAGCCCAGACATCCCAAGTCAAATTACATCGTTCCTGGCCTTTATTTCTACGATAACCAGGTCGTTGACATCGCAAGCAAGATCGAGCCTTCCGCAAGAGGCGAGCTCGAGATCACTTCCGTAAATGAGGAATACCTCAAGAGAGGCCAGCTCCACGTAATTCCTCTTGGCAAGGAGTTCTCATGGTTTGACGCAGGCAACCCGGACAGCCTTTATGAAGCTGCAGGCCAGATCAGAGCTGCTCAGAGATCAGGCCGAATGATCGGATGCCTTGAAGAGATCGCATGGCACAACAGATGGATCGCAAAAGAGCAGTTCCTCGAGATCGCACAGTCCATGTCCAAGACAAATTACGGCCAGTATCTTGAGTCTTTGGGCGAGGAGATCTGACACTCCGGCTGACCATTCGATTTTCCATAAATAGAATGTTATAATTGACATATGTCGTTTTCGCGGCATATGTCTTTTTTATTAGGAGCTTGAGAGAATGCCAAGGCCGGTAAGAGTCAGACGAGTTTGTGAGGAGCCTAAATACACCAGGTTTGTTCCGACAGGTGCGGATAAGATCGAAGCACAGGTCTTAACTATCGAGGAGTATGAGGTTATCCGTCATGTTGATTATCAGAAAATGACGCATGAGGAGTGCGCACGGCAGATGGCGATATCCAGAACCACGGTAACGGAGATCTATGAGACGGCAAGATATAAGATCGCCGATTCCCTGATCAACGGAAAGACATTATGCATAGAAGGCGGCAATTACAGAGTTTGCGAAGGGCACGAGTGCTGTATCGCAAAGAGCAGGCCCTGCGGCAATGAAGACTGCAGACACGATGAATAAAGGAGAGATATCATGGCTGAGATTATTTTAGATGACAGCAATTTCGAAGCAGAAGTATTAAAGAGCGATATCCCGGTTCTTGTAGATTTCTGGGCACCCTGGTGCGGCCCCTGCAAGATGCTCGGACCCGTCATCGCAGCTATCGCTGAGAAATATGACGGCAAGATCAAGGTAGGCAAGTACAATGTTGACGATTCAACAGAATATGCTGAGAAGTACTATGTCGAGAGCATTCCTGCCGTTAAGATCTTCAAGGGCGGCGAGATCGTGAACGAATCAATGGGATTTGTTCCCCAGCCCAAGATCGAGGCTCTTATCGAAGAGATACTCTAAAAGACAGACAGAATCTGAAAAAAGATCCCGGCTTCACTTATTGAAGTCCGGGATCATTTCATTTCCGGAAGATTCATATTCCTGGATAAACGCATTCTCCTGACCTTTTGAAGCGAGGTAATCTGAGAGCGTATCGCAGGTCCTTTTCGAGGGCTTTGAAGCGAGCTTTCCGGTGCAGGAAGGCATCGGCGTATACTGGCTCATGAGGCTTATAAAGATCCTGTTTCCGTATCTTGAAGTCAGATAGTCTATTACGTGCTTGGAATCGAAAAGTCCGCCCGGAAGTATCAGATGCCTTACGATAACGCCCTTTTTCAAAAGGCCGTCCGGACCTGTTACAGGTTCTCCTGTCTGGCGGAACATCTCATCTATTGCGCTGCAGCAGACGCTGAAATAATCCGGCGCATGCGAATATTCAGAAGAGAACTTGGGCGAGAAATACTTCATGTCAGGCATATATATGTCTACGAGCCCGTCGAAAAGCTTAAGTGTCGATACAAGATCGTACCCTGAGCAGTTGACGGCGACAGGGATATTAAGGCCTGACTTCTTAGCTATTGCAATAGACTCTGCAACGGCAGGCGCGAAATGCATGGGCGTTACTAGATTGATGTTATTTGCACCCTGATCCTGAAGTCTGATGTATGCTTCGGCAAGGCTTGCAGGATCCATCTTCATGCCTTTGCCCGTGGGGCCTCTTGAGATCGAATAATTCTGGCAGAAGATGCAGCCAAGGCTGCAGCCTTCGAAGAAGACCGTGCCGCTTCCGTTCTTTCCTGATATCACCGGTTCTTCTCCGTAGTGGAGCTTTATGAGGTTTACCAGAGGATAGTCAGGCATCCTGCAGAATCCGGTCTTGCCGGAGGTTCTGTCGGCGCCGCAGCGCCTGGGACACAGATTGCAGTTCTCAAAAAGATTTTCCATAACGGTATTATTCTACTACCAACTTGCTGATTCCGTTGTGGTTATAGCCAACTAAAGACATGAACATGTAATTAAAATACAGACATTTTACCGCATATGTGTTTACATTCTTGATGTTAAAATCTATGCATGGCCATACATGAGGAATGCGGAATATTCGGAATTCACGGCAGCAGGTTCTGTGCCAGTGATGTTTATTACGGACTTTTCAGTCTCCAGCACAGGGGACAGGAGAGTTGTGGTATTGCTACAAATGATGACGCCTCAATAGAGTGCGTTAAGGGGATGGGACTTGTCAGCGATGTATTGAGCAGCGACAAGATAGCTAATTTAACGGGCGATATCGCAATCGGTCACGTAAGATATTCCACAGCAGGCGGCAGCGTTCCGGAGAACGCCCAGCCTATCGTAACCCAGTATTCAAAAGGAACACTTTCCATCGCACATAACGGCAACCTTACCAATGCGAACGAGCTTAAAAGAGAGCTTGAGGACCAGGGTGCTATCTTCCACACGACCACCGATTCGGAGGTCATCGCATACCTTATTGCACAGAAGAGATCTTCTAATCCTTCGGTTGAAGAAGCTGTCAAGGAAGTAATGGGTATCATCAAAGGCGGATATGCCCTTCTCGTCATGAGTCCCAGAAAACTCATCGCGGCAAGAGATCCGTTCGGCTTAAAACCTCTCGTTATGGGTAAACTGGATGACGCGGTCATCTTCTGTTCCGAGACATGCGCATTAGAAGCCGTAGGTGCTGAATTCATCAGAGACATTGAACCGGGCGAGGTCGTCATCGTGGAGAACGGTGAGATCAGATCCATCGATTCCGGATTAAAGCGTCCCATGAAGAAATGTGTTTTTGAATATATCTATTTCGCAAGGCCGGATTCTGTAATCGACGGTATCTCTGTTGCAGAGGCAAGAAGAGAAGCGGGCAGGATCCTTGCAAGGAAGCATCCCTGCGAGTGCGATATAGTTATCGGTGTGCCTGAATCGGGGATTGATGCCGCATTAGGTTTCGCGGCTGAATCAGGCATCACTTATGAAAAGGGATTCGTTAAGAATTCCTATGTAGGAAGAACGTTTATCAAACCATCACAGGAACAGCGTCAACAGGCGGTTAAGATCAAGCTTAACCCGATCTCTGCCGTAGTTAACGGCAAGAGAGTCGTAATTATCGACGATTCCATCGTAAGAGGCAATACGATCGCGAATCAGGTAAACATGTTAAGAAATGCGGGAGCCACAGAGGTTCACGTAAGGATCAGTTCCCCGCCGTTCATGCATCCCTGTTACTACGGAACGGATGTACCGGATGAAGACTATCTCATCGCATGCCAGCACACGATCCCTGAGATCCGTGACATTATCGGTGCGGATTCACTGGGCTATCTTGAGCCCGGAGATCTTGATGAGATGCTCGGCGGCGACGATTTCAGATATTGCGACGCCTGCTTCACCGGGGATTATCCGGAGAGATAAGAGGGCTTATTCATGCCAGACATAAAGAGCCCTAACCAGGGGCAGAGACATCCTAGTGTCAGATCAGCTGATTCTGCAGTCGTAAGGGCTGTAGAGCATCAGGCTGCCCTTGAACGTCAGGCTCAGCAGCGTTCTGAGCCGGCCCGTCTCACCAGAAATCAGCCTGCGCCTCAGCGTATGCCCAGACCCGAAAATGTAAGAAGACCCATGTACCAGCAGCGCCCGACAGGCGCAATGCAGCGTCAGGGCCAGCCTTTGCAGCCTCAAAGACAGCAGATGCCACAGTATCAGGGCCAGCCTATGCAGCGTCCTGTCCAGCAGATGCCTCAGCGTCAAGGCCAGCCCGTGCCTTTGCAGTTCCAGCGTACCGCACAGCCTATGCCTGTGCAGCGTACAGCACAGCCTGTGCAGCGTCCTGTTCAGCAGATGCCGCAGCGCCAGGCTCAGCCTATGCCGCAGCGTCAGGCTCAGCCTATGCAGCGCCCTGCCCAGCAGATGCCCCAGCGTCAGACACAGCCAGTGCAGCGACCTTCCCAGGTTCAGCCGCCGGTACCCCAGCGTCTTCAGATACCTCAGCAGAACAGACCCGCAAGCACTGCGATGCCTGTTCTTCACACATCGACACAGCAGCTTAATACAAGAATGCCTGTGCCTCATCGTCCGGCACAGATCGCAAATGCAAATACACCTGTGGTACGTTCCGTTCCGCAGACGGTCAGTGCACCCCGCCATCTTGCTCCCAGAGACGTCGAGCACGAGGAAGACAAATCCCTGCTGAATACTGTTCAGTACGAGGATGAGCAGGAAGACGGCATCGAAGAAGTTGATTCCGAGTACGAAGAATTCGACGACGAGGAAGACGAAGAAGAGGAGACAAGAGGCCGCAGACGTGAGCGCAAAGAGCGCAAGAACCGTTATCTGCCTTATCTGATAATCCTCTTTTTCGAGATCATTCTCGCTGCAGCAGCCCTTTGGGCAATTAACGTCTTCAACGAAGACACGGATCTTATCGTTGCTGACCATACAATAGAAGCAGGCGAGACGGCAAACCTCCAGATGTATATCACGGGTGAGCCGAAGTTCCCTGAATACGTATCCTGCAATCTGGATTTTTCCACTGTCAACTACGTGCTTCCCCAGATGATCAGATTCAACGTAAGAATGTACGGCGTGAACT
The DNA here is from genome assembly GCA_016292155.1 of Saccharofermentans sp. GTDB lineage: Bacteria > Bacillota > Clostridia > Saccharofermentanales > Saccharofermentanaceae > Saccharofermentans. The sequence goes on from JAEFBC010000013.1 coordinate 15,720, forward strand.
TCCCGTGCAGCCTTAAGATCGTTGATACGACCCCTCCGACAGCAGAGGCCGTTCCCCATACGATGTTCTCCGTTGATGAGATCCCCCCTGTTGAAGAATGCGTAACGAACATCAAGGATCTTAACGATACGACAGTTAAGTGGGCCGAGATCCCGGATATTTCCGGCGGCGGAAACATCATTGCAAAGGCAGTCGTTACAGACTCTTCAGGCAACGAGACTATCGTCGAGGTTCCTTTCCAGGTAACAAAGGACTCTGAAGCTCCCGTAATCGAGGGCACCAAGAATATCGAAGCCTTTGTCGGCGATCCGATCAAGTACAGAACGGATGTAACGGTCAAGGATGACATCGATACCAAGCCTCAGCTCGAGATCGATACGAGCCAGGTCGACTTGAGCAAGGCCGGCACATATAAGGTCATTTACAGGGCAACGGATTTCTCCGGCAATGTTTCTGAAGTCGAGATCACGTTGAAGCTCACGAAAAAGCCGAAGAACTATGTCGAGCCTGAGAAGGTCTACAAGGAAGCTGATAAGGTCTTGAAGAAGATCATCAAGTCCGGCATGTCCGACATGGAAAAGGCCCTCCAGATCACATGGTGGGTAAGATATAACGTCAACTACGTTGCTAAGGCTGACAACTCTTCTTGGACGAGAGCAGCTTACGACGGTCTCGTTAAGCGTAACGGCAACTGCTATAACTTCGCCATGACCGCAAAGGCACTTTTCGATGCTGCAGGTATCGAGAACATGATCATCACGAGAGATCCTTATATCTACCACGGACACTACTGGAACTATATCAAGATCGACGGCGAGTGGTATCACTGCGATTCGACTCCGAGACTTAAATACAACAGCTATTTCTTTATGTATACGACCAAGGAATTGAAAAACTTTTGGCATAACGGCTGGAACGGGTATAATTTCAAAGAGAACAAATATCCGAAGTCAGCTACCAAGTCTGTACAAAGTAAGATCAATTACGGCGCACACAAGATAAAGAAATAAAATGAAAAAGACTGTTGAAGGCAATAATACGAAGCCAGTTAAGCGGAATCCAGATAATTCCGCACAAGCAAGGCCCGTTACTGCCCGCAGTGTTCAAAATAAAGCTCCCGTAAACCGCAATCTGAACCAGGCTCCAAGGCCTGTCCCTAATACTGCTCAAAGGCCAGCTCAGAATCAGGCTCAAAGACCCATGCAGGGCCAAAGACCTGTTCAGGGCCAGCCTCAAAGGCCGGTCCAGAAAGCAGTTCAAAGACCTATTCAGCAGGGTAATAACAGGCCCTCTCAGAGAATGCCGCAAAAGCCCGTTCAGAGGGCACCGCAAAGACCTGTACAGAAGCCGGCTCAGAAAACTGCACCTCAGAAGGTCCAGAAGTCTTCCGCAAAACCTGCTCTGCAGAATAAAAAGAACGGCTCCAAGCCTTTTAACTTCATGCCTTTGCTTATTATCGGCGTGTCGGCACTTCTTATCTTCCTGGTCTATTACGGAGTCAGTTCGTTCCTCAAAGAGCAGTTTGCAATGGTGAGGCAGGAGATAACGATCGAAGCGGGATCTCCCAAGCCTGACATGAATTCATATCTTGAAGGCGAGCCTGCCTTTCCGAAGTTTGTATCATGCAATCTCAACTTCGACGAAGTCGACGGGAATCTTCCCCAGACGGTCCGTTTCAACATTAACATGTACGGAAAGAACTTCCCGTGCACGCTTAACATTAAGGATACGGTCGCTCCTTCAGGTCAGGCCGTTCCGCAGCAGCTCTTTGCGAGCCAGGAGCTTCCTGATCCGATGACATGCGTATCTGGTGTTAATGATGTAACGGGCGTTACCGCCAGATGGACAGAAGTTCCGGATTATTCGAGCGGCGGAAAATATAACGCTTATGTCGTTCTTACCGATGCTGCCGGAAATGAGACCTATGTCACTGTGCCTTTGGATGTTACAAAGGATTCGGAGCCGCCCGTGATCAAAGGCTATCAGGATCTTCAGGTATATATAGGCGACTCTGTCACGTACAGGAAAAATCTCATAATCACAGACGATTACGACACGAATCCCGAACTTGATGTCGATACTTCCAAGGTTGATCTCAAGACCCCCGGTAAGTATGAGGTCGTTTATACGGCGAGGGACTTTTCGGGCAATGAGACATCAGTAAGCGTAAAGCTCAAGGTCGAGAACAAGCCCAAGGGCTACATTGAGCCTGATCAGGTCTATGCGGAAGCAAAGAAGATCCTGGACGAGATCACCGAGCCCGGCATGACCGAGGAGGAAGTCGCGCTCCAGATCGTCTGGTGGTGCAGATATAAGATCAGGTTTATCCTGAGGACCACGAGCCGCTCCTGGACTGAGGCGGCATATAACGCTTATACCAAGAGGATGGGCAACTGCTATTCGACCGTGTATGCTGTAAAAGTCCTTCTTGATGTTGCAGGGATCGAAAACATGATCATCGAGCGCTATCCGTACCAGACGGCAACCCATTACTGGAATTACGTTAAGCTCAACGGCCAGTGGTATCACTGCGATGCCACATGGCGCCAGGGCTATGACAGTTATTTCTTCATGTATACGACAAAAGAGCTCCTGGATTTCTGGCAGGGAGGCTGGAACGGCTTCCAGTTCAAGCAGAAGGTATTCCCCGAGAGTGCGACCGAATCGGTGCAGAAGAGGATCGATTATAAGAACCATAAGATAAAAACCGGCTAACCTATGCTATAATCTTCAAAATAATAAAAATAGTTTGGGGAGTTTACGATGGCGCCGGTACTTTATCTTGTAATTCCGTGCTACAACGAAGAACAGGTCCTACCGCTTACAAGCGGCAAGTTTAAAGGTAAATTGGATGAACTGATCGAAGCAGGCAAGATCAGCTCCAAGAGCCGTGTTATGTTCGTCAATGACGGCAGTAAGGATACCACATGGGACATTCTTACATCTCTTTGCGAAGAGAGCGAGGAATACTGCGCTATATCCCTGTCACGCAACAGAGGCCACCAGAACGCACTTATCGCAGGCCTCATGGAAGCCAAGAAGTACGCTGACATCACGATCTCCATGGACTGTGACGGTCAGGACGATATCAATGCGATCACCGAGATGGTCGATGAATATGCCAAGGGCAGTGAGATCGTTTTCGGCGTCAGAAATGACAGGACTACAGACTCCTGGTTCAAGAGGACCACAGCACAGTCTTACTATAAGATCCTCCGCGGCATGGGTGTCGACATCATTCCCGACCACGCTGACTACAGACTCATGAGCGCCAGAGTTCTTAATGCTTTGGAAGGCTACGGCGAAGTAAATCTTTTCTTAAGGGGCATTATCCCGCAGCTCGGATTCAAGCAGTCTTCTGTTTACTATTCCAGAGCTGAGCGTGAAGCAGGCACGACTCATTATCCTCTGTCCAAGATGCTTTCTCTTGCGATCGACGGCATCACATCATTCTCAGTAAGACCTTTGAGGCTCATCACTGCTTTCGGACTTATCGTAGCTCTTTTGAGCTTTATCGGTATTATTTACGTATTGGTATCAGTTATCTCAGGCAATTATGTTGACGGCTGGGCTTCCACGACATGCATCATCTGCTTTGTTTCGGGAATCCAGATGATCAGCCTTGGCGTAATCGGCGAATATATCGGTAAGATCTATCTCGAGACAAAGCAGCGTCCGCGCTACTTTATCGCAGAGAGAAAGAATATAACGGAGGAATAAGCTCATGGACATTTTATATGTTGTAATGCCGGCATATAACGAAGAAGACAACATCTTAGACGTTGTAACTTCCTGGTACCCGATCCTTGAAGGCAAGGATCCCGCTTCAAGACTTGTCATAGCTGACAGCGGAAGCCAGGACAGGACTCACGAGCTCCTCGAGAATTTCCAGAAGGATCATCCTCAGCTCGAGATCTTATCTGACACAGGCAAGCAGCACGGCCCCAAGGTAATCGCTCTTTACGATTACGCTATCAAGCAGGGCGCTGATTTTATATTCCAGACCGACTCCGACGGACAGACACTGCCTGAGGAATTTGATGCTTTCTGGCAGATGCGCCACGGCTACAAGGGCATCTTCGGCCACAGAGTCGTAAGAGGCGACGGCAAGGACAGAGCTTTTGTCGAGAAGGTCGTATGCTTCCTCTTAAAGCTCTATTTCAAGGTAAAGGTACCTGATGCGAACGCTCCTTTCCGTCTTATGGACGCGAAAACAGTTGCAAAGTACCTTCCCAAGCTCGACAAGGATTACAACCTGCCGAACATCATGATGACAACATATTTTGTACACTATGGTGAGGAGCACGCTTTCCGTGAGGTCACATTCAGACCCCGTCAGGGCGGCACAAACTCCATAAATATCAAGAAGATCGTAAAGATCGGCTGGAAGGCTTTAGGTGACTTCCGCCGTCTTAAAAAGGCAATGTAATGGCAAAAAAAGGAAGTACAAAGCTCAAGAAGATAATAACGGCGCTGGTTTTACTGGCGCTGTCTTTAGGAATACTCTGGTTTTTCCAGAGGCTCCTGGTGAAAAAGTACCAGGTAGGTGTTATAGAGGGCTCATTTACTGAAGAGTATTACAAAGAGAAGGTTCCTCATGACGTCCTTATCTTCGGTGACTGCGATGCGTATGAGAACTTTTCGCCCATTAAGATGTACGAAGAGTACGGCATTTCCTCTTATATCAGAGGTTCCGGCGAGCAGTATATCTGGCAGTCCTATTATCTTCTGAAGGATGCTTTGAGGACCGAGACTCCCAAGGTCGTTGTTCTGTCTATCCACAACATGCAGAATATCCCTCAAAACCGCAGAGAGGTTTACAACAGAATGACTCTGGACGGCATGAGATGGTCGAAGGATAAGGTTGATGCGATCAATGCCTCCATGAGACCGGAGGAGACATTCATATCTTATGTTTTCCCGATCCTGAGATACCATTACAGGTGGAGCGAGCTTAATGCAAATGATTTTAAGCATGTGTTCTCCAAGGACAAAGTGTCCCACAACGGCTATTACATGCGCTGTGACGTATGTCCGCAGGGCATTCTCCCGAAGCCGATGCCGAGGATCAGCTACAAGTTTGACGATTATTCCATGTATTATCTCGATCAGATAAGGCTCCTGTGCGAAGAAAAGGGCATCACGCTCCTTCTCGTTCGTGCCCCTATCGAATACGGGTGGTTCAAGCAGTGGGACAAGAACGTCGAAGAATATGCTGCAAAGTACGGCCTCACATATATCAATTTCAATGATTACAGGAAAGATATGGAACTTGATATGACCAAGGATACCTACGACAAAGGCCAGCATCTCAATATCTACGGTGCTGAGAAGCTTAGCGTATTCTTCGGCAAATATCTCATGGATAACTACGCCCTGACTGACTACAGAACCGTTCCGGAAGTTTCTAAAGAGTACGAAAAGGACATCGCTTTCTACAACTGGATGAGGGATGACCAGCTTGCTGAGATCGAGAAATACGGCAAGCTCATAAGCTATGGTGCCAACGCTACTGAGGACTGATCTTTACGGTTTCTTAATTTATTTTGTCATTTTAGAGTAATTTTTTCCGCCATTTTCACTTATTTTTGTCATATGCGTGTGAAATTCATAGTGTATTATTATCTAGGCGTTTACACGTACCACAATATGGAGGATTTATAAGACATGAAATTTACTAAAGTCGCAGCAATTATGATGGGCTTAAGTATTGCCGGAGCAACACTTTGTGCATGTAATAACGCACCTCAGCCGGTATCTTCTGATATCAGTGTTATCTCTACTCAGAGCCAGGTTGGTCCCGGCAACGGTGAGACGATCAACGTAGCAGATATCGACAAGAACGCTGCAAGCGGCAACTTCAAGTTCACTTACAAGGGCGTTGATATCATCTGCAGTGCAGCATTTGATGACAGCAAGTTCGATAAGAGCGAGTATGAACTGACACAGCAGGCTTCCTGCGCAGGTCAGGGTCTCGACTACGTTTACGTTTTCAAGGGCGGTTCCTTCCAGGTTGTATCACATCCTATGGATGACAACTCAGGCGAAGCTAAGGTTATGTACGTCATGCTTTGCGATGACACAGTAGCTACAGCTGAAGGCGTTTACATCGGAAACACAGTTGACCAGGTTAAGGCAGCTTATGGTGAGCCTAGTGAGCAGGAAGATACATTCCTTAAATACTTTAAGGGAACATCATTCATCCAGTTTGATATTGATGAGAAGGGTGTAGTATCTGCTATTACTTATTTCTCAACTGACTTATCATGACGAGGACAGCAAAAAAATATAAATTTAACGTAGCAAGGTTTTTGGGAATAGTGGTTCTTCCGCTTATCGCAGGAGCCTTGTTAGGTGTTGCAGGCTGTTATTATCTCTATACCAGGACGATCAGCAACATCGAAAATTGCGTTATCAAGGAAGTAAGCATCGAGTATGGTCATCCGATCACACTCGATAGCTTTTTTACTGTTATTCCGCCGAATACAAAGTTCATTACCGCGGTAGAGCAGATCGATCCCGGTCTTTTGCAGACCTACGATATCGCTATCGACTGCGGCGGACATGTTGTTCATTCGGCTTTGAGCATCGTTGACCGTACGGCGCCCACCGGCAAGGCAGTTCCTTACAAGATGTATGCCGGCAAAGCACCCGCACCGGAAGAACTTATCACCGATATCTTTGACCTTACTGCCGTATCCCTTTCTTATGACAAGGGTGAACCTGACCTTACACAGGGCGGCGATTACTCCATCGGTGTAAGACTTACTGATGCGAACGGCAACTATTCCGTTGTTGATGTTCCTTTCCGTGTAATCAAGGATACTGAACCTCCTATGATCTTCGGCACCCGTGATTTTGACGTAGTGGCAGGCAAGGTTGAGTCCATTGCCTACAGAGAAGGAGTCATCGTAACAGACAATTATGCGGTTAATCCTACTCTTGAGATCGACAATTCACAGGTGGATCTTAAGAGGGTAGGAGATTACGATCTTATCTACAGGGCTACTGATGATGTTGGTAATGTTACTGAGGTAACCGTTAAGGTTCATGTGGTAATTACCGGCAGAGGCGGTGAGTCTTCCGCTGAGATCCGTGCATACGAAGAGAAGGCCTATAAGATGGCCAAGGATATCAACAAGAAGATCCTTAAGTCCAGCGATACTGATGTCGTTAAAGCTATGAAGATCTTCTACTGGGTACACAATAACATCAGATTCGTTCTGCATACACCCCAGTACAGCAACTGGGCTGTTGCCGCGATCAATACTTTCACCAAGAGATATTCTTCATGCTACGGTACATGGGCTGTCTGCAAGGCCATGCTCGATGCCGAAGGAATCGAGAATATCTGCGTGGTAAGAAAGGTATCCAAAGCGCATCCTAACTACCATTACTGGTGCTTGGTCAAGCTCAATGGTGAATGGTATCACTGCGATGCACAGAAGTATTTCGACGGTACATCAAAGGCATATTTCACATTCATGATGACAGATAAGGAGATCATCAACGCTCCTTCCGATCATACTTTCGAGAAGTCAAAATACCCTGAACGCTCGACAAAATCGGTTCAGAAGTATATAGATGTATATAGCGGGAAGATCAAATCAGGCTTCCCGTACAAGAAAGACGGCTGATTCCGTCACAATGGGGATTAAATAAAAGAATGGGAATTGGAAACGGGAATGAAAAGAAAGGTATTGAGCATCGTCGTTTGCATCGTGGCGCTTTGTACGGCTGCCATCTTTGCAGCATGCGACACCCTTTACTCTCTCAAGAATGATGTAACGATCGAGGTAGGCACGCCTATCTCGATCGATGTCTTTTTTGAGAACCCGCCGGCAGACAGTGAGTTCCTGACAGATGTGTCCGGGATCAACACGAATGAGCCGGCTGTCTATCAGCTGAGGATCCGTTACGGGAAGAAGACAGCTGATGTTGTTTTGAGGATCGAAGACCACACAGCGCCTACGGCAAATCCGGTACCTAAGACTATCTACATGAACTGGAAGATGCCGAAGGCTGCGGACTGCGTCTCCGATGTCTATGATTTTTCCGGCGTCGCGAAAATCGAATACAAGGACGGAGAGCCTGTATTTACAGCTGGCGGCGACTTTGAAGTGCCGGTTCTTATTACCGACGTCTACGGAAATGTGGCGGAGATAAAAGTGCCTTTCACGGTCATTAACGACGTGACACCGCCTGTTATCAGCGGCACTCATGATCTCGAAGTCGAAGGCAATCCTGACGCTGTCGATTTCTATGAAGGCGTTACGGCAACGGACGATTACGATACGGATCCGGCTATTACGGCTGACGATTCACAGGTCGATTACACGAAGACCGGCACCTATACGGTCATTTACAGGGCAAGGGACAAGGCAGGCAACGAGAGTTCTGTCCCTGTCATGATCAATGTAAAGCTCCCTGCAGCTACAACAAAGAATAAGACGGGCAGCGACAACGGCACCTACCACGTGGGTGACGGTGATCCTTATGCGCTCGCAAGGAAAGTAATGTCGGGTCTCTGGGGCAAAGATGACGTTGCCACGGCACGTAATATCTTCAACTGGGTCCACGACAATTTCTATTTCAGGCTCCTGTCAGGCAAGCGTGTCTATGAGCATGCCGCCTACAGAGGATTTACCAAGAAGAGCGGTGACTGCTATGTTTACTACTCCTGCTGCAAGATGCTCCTTGATATCGCGGGAATAGATAATATGAGAGTCGACCGTTATCCCAAGCTTAACGGCAAGGTCCATTTCTGGCTGCTCGTTAAGCTTAACGGCGAGTGGTACCACTGCGATGCTACGGAAGGTTATAAGGACCATCCCGGAGTGTGGTTCATGTGCACCGACGACCAGATCAACGACAGATATCACAAGTTTAACGGCAAGCTCTATCCGCCGCGCGCAGGAGGCTCAAAGGATTTCAAGGCCTCTCCGACACCCACGGAGGAGACAACGCCGACACCTTCAGAGGAGGTAACGCCTTCTCCCACACCGACGACTGACCCTTCGGGCAATGTCACGGCAGTTCCTACTGAGACACAGCAAAAGCCTACGGATGCTCCTGTTCAGGACACTCCTACGCCCACGCCTGTCCCTCAGATCACGGATGAACCTGTCCAGGATACACCCTCACCGACGCCTGTTCCTAAGGATACTGAGGCTCCTGCACCCACGCCCACAACTCCGCCGCCGGCTGACCCGACGGAACCGGAGGAAGGCTGATCCAAGCCGACAAAAGCACCAACTAACAGCAAATTATCCCGCGCAGACTTGTTATAAATATTTCTTGACATTTAATGCGCGCGTCTTAAATTATAATTAATATGTTCAAAACTATTGGAAAGATCGGAGCGTTCGTTTACTGTGCCGCTATCGTTGCGGTATCTGTTATCTTCACGATCCGTGATGCTAACAGGAACCTGAAGCACGAGGCCGTAATCGAGGCTGGAACCGGAATAAGGATTCAGGATTTCTTTGAGTCCTGTCCTTCCGATGCGCGCTTTGTAACCGATGTTTCCAATATCGATACGACCGAGCCTGCTGTATACAAGCTCAAGGTTTTCTATGACGAAGCTTTCGAAAAGGAAGTCGTCTTAAGGATTGAAGACCACACTGCTCCCAAGGGCATCGCTCTTCCCCAGTCCCTCTACACGACATGGAAGGCTCCTGAGGCAGCTGACTGCGTAGGCTATCTTTATGACCTTTCCGGCATCGGCAAGATCGAATTCGAAGAAGAACCCGTTTTCAAGGAAGGCGGCGACTATGATGTTCCCGTTCTCGTAACCGACGTTTACGGCAACACAGCAAAGATCGATGTTCCGTTTAATGTAATCGATGACCGCAAGGCCCCTGTCCTTACAGGCGTCAAGGACCTTGAGTTCTCAATGGACGATGAGGATCCGGATTTCTTCGACGGCGTCGAAGCTTCTGACGATTACGACGAGGACCCTGTCATCCTGATCGACGATACCAAGGTCGATTACGAGAATCCCGGCACATACGTAGTCAAGTACATGGCTATCGACAAGGCCGGCAATTCCACATACCGTCAGGCTGAACTTAAGCTCACAAAGACCACAAAGAGCGCTTCACAGACAACGGCAGCCGCAAACGGCAGCGGAGATGTCTCAGGCGGCGGTTCAGGCGGATCGGGCGGAACCAGTGCCGGCACCAAGGAAAAGGCCCAGCAGCTCGCAAGAAAGGTCCTTTCCGGCCTCTGGGGCAAGGATGACGTTGCCACGGCAAGAAATATCTTCAACTGGGTACACAGCCATATCTACTACGCACACGTTCCCGGAAGACCCTCCTATGCAAAGGCTGCATACAGGGGCTTCTCCAAGCGTTCAGGCGACTGCTACGTTTACTATGCATGCTCCAAGATGCTTTTGGATCTTGCGGGCATTCCCAACATGATGGTCAAGAGATATCCGGTATCCGGCTCCAACCATTACTGGAATCTCGTAAAGCTCAACGGACAGTGGTATCACTGCGATTCGACTGTTTTCAAGCACAGAAGAACTATCTATTTCATGTGCACCGACAAGCAGATCAATGACAAGTACCACCATTTCAACGGCAAGCTCTATCCTGCACGTGCAGGCGGTTCGACTGATTTCAAGCCGACAGATACACCGACGCCTATACCGACTGAGACAAGCACTCCGACACCCGCGCCGGAGATCTCGCCTACAGGCAATCAGCCGTCACCGACACCTGAGATAACGAACGATCCGACAATAACGGCAGGTCCCACATCCGGAACTACAGTCTCGCCCACACCGGTCGTTACGACCACGGACACGCCTTCTCCGGATACACCTTCGCCTACACCGGTTACTACAACAACGGCAGATCCTACAAATACGCCTGTGCCTGCAGCGACCAATACGAATACACCGGTTCCAACCAAGCCGACAGAACCTACAGAACCTAAACCGGAACCGACAAAACCGAAGCCTGATCCGACTAAACCGGTAGAAAATACAGATACAAACAATGGGGATTAAAAAGGAAAGAGAAAAGGAGACATGAGTAAAGAAGAGCAGAAACAACCACCCAAGACAGGGGTGCGCAGATCAAGGGTCGCCGCAAGTATTGTGGCTGTCTTATTCTGCGTATCAGTGGTTACGGCTGTTGTCGCTTATCTGATCATTGATAAGGCGGACAGGAACGCCAGAAGTGAAGTCGTTCTTGAAGCCGGCAACCAGATCCGTATCGAAGACTTTTTCGAGGAGTGCCCTGAAGATGCAGCGTTCATCACCGATGTTTCAGGCGTCGATGTCAATGTGCCCGCAGTCTACAGGCTTAAGGTATCCTACGGCAAGGTTTTCGAGAAGGAAGTAACATTGAGGATCGAGGACCACACAGGTCCTGTGGGAGAGGCAATACCGCAGACCCAGTTCACCCTGACCAAATGGCCGGAAGCTTCTGAGTGTGTCGGATGTCTTTATGACCTCTCCGGGATCGCGACAGTCAAGTATAAGGAAGAGCTTCCCAAAAGGCTCACTACCGGTGATTACGAGTTCGTTGTCGTAGTCACAGACTGGTATGACAACTCGACTGAGATCAGCGTTCCATTCCACGTCATCAACGACCAGACAGCGCCGTATATCAAGGGCGTTCATCCGCTCACATGCAGCGGTGACCCTGATGCCGTCGACTTTTTCGAAGGCATAACGGTAACTGACGACTACGATGAGACCCCTTATTTCGTAGTTGACGATGAGTCCGTTGATTACAGCAAGAACGGAACCTACGAGATCATCTACAAGGCGATCGACAGCGTAGGCAACATCAGAACAGTGTCCACGACCATGACGGTCAAATTGTCCGGCGCCAAAAAGAAGACTGAAGCCGGTTACAGCGGAAATGCATACGAGATCGCCAAGCAGATCTTCAAGGATTACGGAATGAAGAAGGGCAACGATGTTGAGACTGCAAGAGCGATCTTCAACTTCGTCAACACCAGCATCTGGTACCAGACGATCCGCGGCAGACAGACTTACGAGGGCGCGGCCTACAGAGGATTTACAAGACATAACGGTGACTGCTACGTCTACTATGCATGCATGAGGATGCTCTTAGACGTTGCCGGCATCCCTAATATGGCGATACACAGAAAGGCAAACAAAGGCACGATCCATTACTGGAATCTTGTAAAGCTCAACGGCCAGTGGTACCACTGCGACGCAACGAGATACAGCCACAGGCTAAACGGCTGGTTCATGTGCACCGACAAGCAGATCGACGATAAGTATCACAAGTTCAACGGTTACGACTATCCGGAAAGAGCGGGAGGCTCCAAGGAGTTTAAACCGACGGACACACCGGCACCTTCGCCGACGCCAACGTCCACGCCTGCGCCTGAGACATCGGTCGATCCGTCACAGACATCGGTGACACCGGCCACGACGGATAATCCTTCCGGTGCGACTGTCTCGCCGACAACGGTTCCGACAACGAGTACTGATCCGAGGATAACACCGACAGTAACGATTACGTCGACTCCGGTACCGACCAAGGCCACAGACGATCCGTCACCTACGCCGAAAACGGCAGATCCGAGTCCGACCAACACGCCGAAACCGGCAGATCCGACTCCGACCAACACACCGAAACCAACGGAACCGAAGCCGACGGAATCAAAACCGGATAATCCTCCTCCGGCAAATGAAGGATAGATCATTGGGGAATGATCTTTAGGGAATAATAGGAATTTTGCTTCTAAGGAATAAGAGAGTAAAGACTATGTATAAGATAATTGCGAAAATTGGATCTATGGTTTATTGTGCCGTGATCGTGGTGGTATCAGTAGTCTGTACCATCAGGGACGCCAATAAGAACCTTGTAAACGAAGTCTGCATCGAAGCGGGCAGTGACATTCATATTGAAGATTTCTTCAAGAAGTGCCCTGACGATGCGAAGTTTGAGACTGATATCTCACAGATCGACACCGATGTGCCGTCTGTGTATCAGCTCACCGTAAAGTACAGTGAAGTCTTCGTCGAAGACGTTACTTTAAGGATCGAAGACCATACTGCACCTAAAGGGATCGCGCTCCCGAAGGAACAGTATGCAAGTCTTCCGTGGCCTGATGCTTCAGAGTGTGTCGGCTGCCTCTACGATCTTTCCGGCATTGCCAAGGTCGAGTACAGGGATGGCACTCCAACCATCCAGTACACGGGTGACTATATGGTCCCTGTAGTCGTAACCGACTGGTATGACAATTCGACCGTCATTGAGGTGCCTTTCCACGTGACGGACGACCATAATGCGCCGCTCTTCTACGGTATTCACGACATCTATGTAAGTGTTTCCGAAGAAGAACAGATCGATTATTTCGATGGCATAACATACACGGACGATTACGACGCCGAGCCCAAGGTGGATGTTGACGATTCCAATGTCCAGCTCGGAAAAGAAGGCGTCTACGAGATCACTTACAAAGCCATGGATGCGGCAAAAAACGTCCGCAGACAGACTGCTTACGTCCATGTCATAAAGCCGCGCTACAAGAACGGCACAGACGGCGCCGGCGGCGGATGGGACACCAAGAACCACAAGGCCGTTTACAAGATGGCCAGGGACATCTTAAAGCAGATCAAGGGCAAGAATAAGAGTGAGACTGCCAAGAACATCGTAAACTGGGTGCACAACAACGTCTGGTATGCGACAGTACGCGGCAAGCAGACCTTTGAAGGCGCAGCTTACAGGTGCTTTACACAGCATAACGGCGACTGTTACGGCTACTACTGCGCTACGAAGATCCTTCTCGACTGCGCGGGAATCGAGAACATGATGGTAAGGCGTTATCCCATCCAATGGTCAGCGCACTACTGGATTCTCGTCAAAATCGGAGACAAGTGGTATCATTGTGATTCGACGGTCTACCGTTACCACTGGAACGTATTCTACAAGCTCAACGACAAGGGAATACGTGACAGCCACCACAAGTTTAACGGCTCGATCCTTCCTGTAAGAGCAGGCGGAACACCGGAATATATTAAGGAACAAGAAAAAGAACAAAAGAAATAAATAAGGTAATAGGAGAAAAAACAAAATGAAAAAGACAAGATTACTTACAGTTATCCTCGCAGGCGCAGCAGCTTTGGCTATCGCCGGATGCAACACACCCGCTTCCGGTGACCCTGCAGTAGCTACACGTATCGACGGCGGACAGACACAGATCTCTGTTGATGCTTCCGGCTCTGATAACCAGAAGACAGATGTTTATAAGTTCACATACAAGGGCTATGACATCGTTCCGGGCACAGACATGAAGCCTGTTCTCGAAGCTATCGGAGAACCCGTTGAGCCGCCTTTCCAGGCTGCTTCATGCGCAGGTCAGGGTATGGATACCACATACAACTATCCCGGCTTCTATATCCAGACATATGAAGAGGAAGGCACAGAGCTTATCCGTGGCGTTGTAATCACAGATCCCCTCATTGACTGCGGCGGTATCCACCTCGGCGATACTCTTGAAGCTGTTAAGGAAGTCTATGGCACACCCGCATCTGAAGATGATTTCGGTCTTGAGTACCGTTCAGGAAACGTAGCACTCAGATTCACAACTGACGGCTTCAACTCTATCACTGACATCACATACATCGTCACACAGTGGGCATAAATCGGATCGTGTTATTCGATTAACCGCGAAAAAAGGCGATTTTCGACGAATTTAAGAGAATTATCGAAATTTTTTCGAGAAAATTGTTGACATAACAGTAATAGGCAGTTATTATATGCAGGCTTGCTCAAAGAGCAGGCCTGTATTTTTTGCTTATATTAGGCAATGGAAATATAAGAAGACTCAATGAATTTAAGGAGAAAGACACATGGCTACATATGTTGCAACCAAGGATTCAATAGAAAGGAAATGGCTCGTAATCGACGCTGAGGGCATGGTTCTCGGCCGTCTGGCTACAGAGGTTGCTAAGCTCTTAAGAGGTAAGCACAAGCCCACATACACTCCTTTCCTTGATACCGGAGATAATGTAATCGTAATCAACGCTTCCAAGGTAGTTCTCACCGGTAAGAAGCTCGACGATAAGCTCTATCGTCATCACTCTGGATTCCCGGGTGGAATGAAGGAGATCGACTATCGTACTTTGATGGCAAAGAACCCTGAGAAGGCTGTTGAGCTCGCAGTTAAGGGCATGCTCCCTAAGAACTCTTTAGGCCGTCAGATGTTCAGAAAGCTTCACGTTTATGCTGGTCCTGAGCACGAGCAGGCAGCACAGAAGCCTGAAGTTCACACATTCTAATCGGAGGACTAAGTAATAATGGCAGCAAAGAAGACAAGCAACAAAGTATATTACTACGGCACAGGCCGTCGTAAGGACGCAGTAGCAGCCGTTCGTCTGGTTCCCGGTAAGGGCAATATCACAATCAACG
>JAEFBC010000091.1 GCA_016292155.1 Saccharofermentans sp.
ATCATTAATTGCCGTGAATTGAATACTGTCTCCTGCTCCAAGCATCGAATCACTGGCCGGGCCATAGACAGAATGCAATTCACCCTGTTCTGAATACGTATCAAGCTTACCGAGGGATTCATAAAAATATAGAGACCAGAGTTTCCCGCTTTCTTTGCACACACCTTTTTCGAAAGAGTATATGTTCTTGATATCGCTCTTGGAATCGATCCTGACAGTCATAGACTCTGTTGCTGAAGGCACTGTTACAGCCTCTGTTGCAGCCACAGCAGTTGATGAATCTGAAGCAGACGTGCTTTCCGTCTGCTTGACTGTATTGCTGCACGATGCCGCCTGAACCAGCATAGTAATTGTAATTACGACCGATGTGATCTTTGAGATTTTCCTGATATTCATAGCCCTGTCTTAACCTCCGCACTCACACATTCATAGAAAGCACATTTTTCGTTGGTTTATTCTTGTAAACCAATTTTAGTTTACTCTTATAAACCAGCGCTGTCAAGAATATTTGAAAGGTCAATTCGGGATGGGATCAAACAGTTTTTCGCGGACATGTCACGATGAAGCCTGACTATAATGCAGGCCCCTTTTTAGAGGGCAACAATTATATAAAAACGCCATTTTATATAATTGCCGGCTATTTTGAGCCCCCCTGTATTACAGTGATTCTCAATCTGAAGCGATTAAGCCCCTGCCCTCTTTACAAAGCCTACCTCTTCTAATTTTTTCATGTATATGCTGAGACGTTCATATAAAGGTTCAGCTTCATCGCCGTACTTGTCCTTAACAAGCCGGCCGATGTCGTAGACTGATCTTTTTCCGTCTACGCAAAGAAAGATGAAGCTTCCCATGCCTTCAAGCTTGATGTGAGACACTTCAGGTCTTTTGAAGAACTTCTGTGCGATCTTATTCGTGAAGCCCTTGTTCTCCATATCAACGGTGACTTCGCCTTCATCTGAACAGCTGAATACAAGGCCTTCCGGGCGCTCGAAAACATAATCCAGAAAGTTATCCTTATTTCGCATTCTTCTTTTTCCCGGAGATCTTCTTTCCGCCTCCTGCCATAAAGAACACGACTGCACCGATTGCAATAAGAACAATGAGTGACGTTATGTTTCCTGTAGGAAGATAAGAACTTATGTCGATCTTTTTCGTAACACCTGCAACCGTAAGGATGGCAAGAACAATACCGAGGATACCTTCGCCTGCAATAAGTCCTGAGCAGAACAGGATTCCCTTGCCTGAGTCATCGTTCTGCTTGCCGTAGATCTTCTCAACGATCAGCTTGATGAGGCCTCCGATCATGATAGGAGCAGAAAGTTCGAGAGGCAGATAAAGACCGATCGCAACAGGAAGAGCAGATATGCCCAGAAGCTCGATTACGATCGCAATGAATACACCGATGAAGATCAGTGTCCAGGGAAGGTTGCCGTCCATGACGCCTTCGATGATCATCTTCATCATTGTTGCCTGGGGAGCAGCGAGTTTATCGGTACCGAATCCGAATGCGGAATCAAGGAGCACCATTACGCCGCCTATTGCAAGCGCGGCTGCGATAGTTCCCATGATCTCACCAATCTGCTGCTTCTTAGGTGTGGCACCAAGGATATAACCTGTCTTGAGGTCCTGTGAAGTATCACCTGCCATGCATGCTGCGATACAGATGATAGAACCGATCGCGATGGCGCCCTGCATTCCGTGAACGCCGGTATCGCCTGTAAGCTTAAGGCAGAATGTAGCGATAAGGACAGTTGCTATCGTCATTCCTGATACAGGGTTGTTGGAGCTTCCGACAAGGCCTACCATTCTTGAACTTACGGCGCTGAAAAAGAAGCCGAAGATTACTACAAGGATAGCGCCGAAGATCGTTACCGGGATCGCAGGGATTATCCATATCAGAAGGATAAGAACTGCAATTGAGATGAGGACAAAACGCATGTCGATGTCCATATTGGTGCGGTCGTTATCAGCCTTGTTTCCTGTGCTCTTTGAGATTCCTTTAATGGAACCGGTAAAAGCTTTTACGATCGTAGGGAAAGTCTTGATAAGGCTGATGATGCCTGCAGCTGCAACAGCGCCTGCACCGATATATTTGATGTAGCTTGCCCAGATGGCAGATGCGCCTTCTGCAGCATAGAGTTCAGCAACGGATACCGTTGCAGGATACATAACGATATCCGTACCGAAAATTACTATTGCCGGAATAAGAACGAACCAGCCAAGGACACCGCCTGCGAACATGTATCCGGAGATCTTGGGGCCGCAGATATATCCTACCGAGATAAGCGCAGGATATATCTCGGAAGAGAACTCCGTCTTAAGCGCTGAAAGTTTGAAGGATACTACGGATCTGACTGCACAAAGTCCGTCAGTTACGAACTTGATAACGGCACCGATCGCCATCCCGATGAATACTAATTTTGCAGAAGAGCCGCCCTTCTCACCTGCGAGAAGAACTTCTGCACAGGCAGTGCCTTCCGGATACGGGAGAACACCGTGCTCCTTTACGATAAGTGCGCTTCTTAAAGGCACCATGAAGAATACACCGAGGAGACCGCCGACCAGGGCGATAATTGTGATAGTGATAAGAGCGGGCTTATCCATTACACCTTCTTTTGCCCAGATGAAGAGCGCAGGCATTGTAAAGATTGAACCTGCAGCCAGAGATTCGCCGGCAGAGCCTATTGTCTGGACCATGTTGCTCTCGAGGATTGAATCCTTGCGCATGATGATCCTTATTACCGTCATCGAGATAACGGCAGCAGGAATGGATGCGGATACCGTAAGTCCGACCTTAAGGCCAAGGTATGCATTTGCGGCACCGAAGACTACGGCAAGAACAATGCCGAGTATGACCGATGCCGGAGTCATTTCAGTAGTTACTTTATCAGCAGGAATATACGGTTTGAAATTACTATCCATAACTGCCTCCGGGAGTGTATTAGTAATAATTTACCATACGGAGACATTAATTTCTGATACAGAACACCCCTCAAATGCCGATAAAACGGCATTTTCCGGGGAAACAGACAATAAATCCTATCCTGTTACGTATATAAACCGCCGAGGAACTCAGTTGCGAACTGGATCTTCGTGGGATTGAAAACATCCCTGCTCTCATCCGTCGGATAGATGAAGAAAGTATCATCGTAAGTCGAGAGCGTGACGCACGGACCGTATTTACCTCTGTAATCGTATTCGGTATGAAGCGATGTCATGGACTTGGCCGGGAACTTCAGTATCTCGTGCTTTTCTGTCCTGTAGTTATCGAACTCCAAAGAGAATCCGCTTAAGTCGTGGATGAACCTTCCCTCTCCGCAGTCAACGAAGTTAACCGCATTAGGCAATGCCCAGATACGCACGGGAATATCAAGCTTATACCTGCCCTCCCTGCATTCTTCATGAACAAATCCTCTCTGCCATTCATACCAGTCAGGAATGTGAATCAGTTCACCTGAAGAAGAATGAAGCTGGCCCAACTCATCCATCTCATAAGAGTCGCCGCAGTATTTGCATGTGATCTTGCTGCCTGATGACGTCATAGCAAAATCCTTGCCGCACTTTCTGCAGCGGTACAGAGGATAATGAAGGCCTTCTGCCCTCCACGCATCATCTATGACGATCTTGTTTTCGAGCTGGTACTTGTACTCATCGTATGTAAGTTCTTTTGAAATGCGCGAAAGGATCTCATCTACGGAAAGCTTCCCGATCTCATCTGCAGTTACGACGCACTTTAACTCGGCATGAAGCCTTGCGCCCTTTCTTTCCTTGAGGTTCCAGATTGGCTGCTGGAGATAATTGCCCTGCATGTTAAGAGTTACGACAGGGACTTTGAGCATCTTGGCAAGCTTAGCATTTGCCTTGGTCAGATGAGAGTTCGTTCCGACGTTGGCATATCTTGCCTCAGGATAGATGACCATGATGTCACCACGCTTGATGACGCGGGTAATGTTCTTTATAAGCGACTGGTCATTGATGAACTTTCTTGTGCCAAGGCAACCTACCTGTCTATATATCCACTCACCGAAATTCTCGAATCCTTCAAGCTCGGAAATATAGTTCGCACGGTAAGGCTTTAAAGCCAGCGGAGTAACATAGAAATCCATGAAGGAATTGTGCGAACCGAATACCAGGAACGGAGGCTTGATCCCCTCCATGTTTTTCTTCTCGATCTTAAGCTTATAAGGCGCTGTTAAGATCTTACAGGCAAGCCACATCAAAGGAAGCAGGATAATGTTCTGCCTGGGCGGTACCTTAGCCCTGTCAAAAGGCTTTTTATCAGGTCCTGCATAAGTGTCTCTTCTTACGTAACGGCGCACTCCTGGTATCTTGCAGAGAAGATAATAGAATATTCCCGTAAAGAGGAATGACGCAAAAGTCGGTGTCAGCATGAACAGGATCTTATTGTGGATCACGGTATTGATCGGATCGAAGATAAGGAGTGTGAATCCGAATCCCAATGCGAGGCAGATAATGCCGACGATATTAAAGCCCTTCGAATATCTGTAAGCATTGTGACCTTCCAGTTCATATGCGCTCTTAAGGTCGATCTTCTGCTTTCTTACGAGGAAGAAGTCAACGAAAAGAAGTGCTGCCAGAGGCGCATAAACGCACGCACCGATCGTTAAAAAGCTCCCGAAATATTCAGTGATCTTGCCCCATACGCAAAGAAGCGCGACATAGATACCGAGCACAAGAACAAGGATCTTATAAGAAGATTTCTTGAACGTTGACTTGAGCATAACGCCGTAGATGTAGGAACCTACAGCCTGTGTTCCGATGTTTGCGAAAGCAACGAGCAGGAGTGATGACAGGCCAAGGATAGGCGCTGACAAAGTAGCCATCATGAGAGTCGGATCATCTACCATCTGGCCTGTTACATACTGCATTGCGATAGCCATGACAGCGCCGACGACTACGAAGAAAGAGCCTGCCGCGCCCTGTCCGAGAACGCCTGCGTAGTAACCGGATTTCTCCGATTTGCAAAGACGCGGTACTTCGGCCATGCCGCCTACCAATGTAATAACAAACGCAAAATTCGCTTCGATGCTGAGCACATAATTTACAGTCTTATCCGCATCACCTGCAAGTTCCGGCTGGTAGTTCCAGATAACGTCCATAGGAACTGAAGTAAAGCCCACGATGACAACTGCAACGCCGACCAGAAGAAGGAGCGGCACAAGTATTCTCGTAGTCCATGTGATCGTGCTGACACCGCGCAAAGCGATTATGGTTCCGATGATGACGCACGAAAGGCTTAAGATAAGGTGCGCCCCGTTGAAGAGCTGTATTCCGAACAGTCCCAGGAGATTTTCCATTGAGTCTGCGAACAGTTCGCAACACACTGCATACCACGGGAAATTTACGACGATGATTATTATCGTAACGATCTTGTTTCCGGCAGGTCCGAAAACGCTTCGAAGCCAGATCCATATATCTATTCCGTACCGTGCTGACATTATTACCGGCAGCTGGTAGATCATGAGCATGAATATCGCTGCGAGGAAAGCGCCGATCAGAAGCTGCTTGAATCCTACGAGTGTTGCAAGGTATGAACCCTGCGTATAGCTCCATGTCGCGATGCAGTAACCCGATAAGACGAGGAGTGCATCGATAAATCCGTATTTTCGCTCTTTGGGCAGAACAGGAAGTGTTCCGCAATAAACTTCGTTCTCGATCTCTTTGTTTATATCATGCTTGCGGCTCATAAGAAGAATCCTCCGATTATCCCTATGAGGGCTATTACGGTTATCACCGCAGCGATGATGTAATCTCTTTTGGTCATGCGGGGGATCTTGTTTTCCTTCTCCGCTTTAAGGACCTCTTCGATCCTTGCTTCAATCTCTTTGTTGGGTTCCATAAAATCTCCGTATTTTTAGTGCTGAAAATAAGATAACACAAAGTCTTTATATCTCAGATAAGCGTTAAAAGATCAGGGGCTGCCTAAAACATTAGACAGCCCCTCTCTATCCTTATCCCAAAAACTTACTGAATTATTTAATTATCACCGATACTCTGAACCTGTTCAGATACCTGATTGAAAGCGCCCTTCCAGTCATATTCCATAGCCTTGTTCCCAAGCTTGAATGCGAACAATACGATGGTAATGATACCTAAGAAACAAGCAAGGAAAAGAGCGATTGCTCCAGTAATCAGAAGCTTAATATCTTTTTTACTCATAGATCATTCCTCCCCTAAGCCGTAATTCCAAACGTTCTTGTTCCATCTGATATAGCTCTTGAGACCCTTTACATAATACTTGATGCCGAGGATCAAGAGAGCTATAAGGAAAATAGCAACGCAGACAAGTGTAAGTATCAGGAAAATGAAAGGTACCAGGAACTCAGTCAAAACGCCTGTAATAAGTCCTGCCACGATCAGTCCGATAAGTGCCGCATCGCCTGCAAGGCACATGAATGCCGCGAAGATGGCTGCCAGAAGGATAAGCCAGCACTCAACTCCGACGAAAATATTGAAAAGGATTACAAAGATCCTGCTTCTTCCGTCAGGTCCCTTGAAGTTGTCGGAAAGCTTGCGTCTCTTCATGACCTGCTTGAACTTGGCGCCGTCCTTAAATTCCTGTGCTAATTCAGCGGGATCACCAAGGCTTGCCGCAATCTCTTCTTCGCTTCTGCCTTCGCTGACGCCTTCTTCAAAATGCTCTTCCATTGACTGAATGATGTCTTTAACATCACCATAGGGCATGTGCCCTAACTCATTGGTGAGCTTATTAAGATATTCACTCTTGTTCATCAGCTTTTCCTCCAGTCTCTCGCTCCAATATTCCATTTACTTCCTCACAGAACTTGAGCCACTCTTCACGTTCGCTGTTCAGTTTGTTACGTCCTGCATCCGTGAGGTGGTAGTATTTGCGCGGCGGCCCGTTCTGAGATTCTTGCAGGTAAGTCGATACCACGCCTTCAGAAGCGAGCTTGCGCAGTATCGGATAAACAGTGCCGTCTGCTACTTCGACTTTGCGCGCGAGGCTACCTGCGAGGTCG
>JAEFBC010000092.1 GCA_016292155.1 Saccharofermentans sp.
CAACGTTTCGATTATGATCCTCAGAAAATAGCCGTCAAAAAACACCCATTCTGCATAGCCGATAAGCATGCAGAAGAATGCGCCGATTAATGCCGGTTTGCTGAACTGTCCTGCCAGTTTTATGGCATAGACATCATTCTTAAGAGTCTGCCATAGCGACAGTCTCTCCTTCTTGTTTTTCCCCATATATGAAATTATCCCCCAAAAGAAACATGCCACGTATTATATATTAAGTCTTTAACTTTCTTCAATGTGATTTTTGGGATATCACATCACGTTTTTTATATCTCCGCTTTTTCAACAGAGCTGTATCACTGAAGCATAGCTACAAACCCGGGTAAGGTTTTAAAGCAATTAAGATAAAAAGCCCCTGTCATCTGACAGGGGTTTGTTTTTTCACATGGAGTTCTTATCGTAAGTAGGCTGTTCGTATAACGTCTTTCCTAACAGCGTTATTGCCTGTTTCGGGCAGTAGTTTACGCATCTGTAGCACATAGTGCATTTATCTGACGATACCGCCTTGCCGTCTTCAATCTTTATGTTCTGTGTCGGACAATTCTTCGCGCAGATACCGCACCCTACGCACTTATCCGGGTTGATCTTAACCTTATCCGTATATCCTGTCGTCTTATTGTAGAACCAGAGTCTCTGGCCGAATAATCCTGCCAGGTGTGCGGCAAAGGATAATCCCTCCTGCGGATACTTGCCTTCTTTCATGCTTTTAACTGCTTCGACGACCCTTTGATCGGCTTTTTTGATTATCTCTTTGTTATTCTCTTTGGACTTCTTAAGCGCTTTACAGTCGCCGATCGAATCAGGCATAACGATCTGAAGTCCGCCGGTGATCTCAGCGCCGTACTTTTTAAGAAGCCTTGCAGCACAGCCGGTGCCGTCGCCGGCAAAAAGCCCCATAGTTGTTATCAGGAAAATCTTCTTGCCCTTCCATGTTTCCTGATGGCTGTTGATGAAGTCTCTAACAAGATAAGGAATGTTCGAAAACATTGTCGGATAAGCAAGAATGATCTCCTCACCTTCCAGTGCTTTTTCTGCATCACCAGATTCAATAGGTGCGCTTATCCCATCTGCACCAAGTTCATTTAAGAGCAGCGTCACTATGTGCTTTGTATTACCCGAACCGCTTAAATAGACTGCATTCATAAAACGCCCTCCAAAAGCATCTTGAATGCTTTCTTCAGATACTCGTCTTTAGTCATGCCAAATCTGAGCTTAAGGTATTCTTCCTTATCGTTTGCCATCGAGATGATCCCTGATATAGATGACCACATCATGATGACTGCAGGATAGATGTCGATGTCTTTCCTGACCTTTCCTTCTTCTATACCGCTCATGATGAATCTCGCGATCTCCTCATTGGTCTGTTCGCCGATACCGTAGATCTTCTTATAAAGCTCCTGCTCCATATCAACAGAGATCTTGCCGAGTGTTCCTTTGCAGAACAGCGGATGCTTCTCGAACTTATCTGCGATGTTAAAGCAGAGTTCGTAATATCTGTCTTCAAAGCTGCCTTCGCCGTCAGAAGCCTTCTTCGCATCCTCCAGGAGCAATTCCATATACTTGCAGACGATTGAATCCCAGATTATCTGCTTACTCTTGAAGTAGACATAGACCGTGGATTTGCTGATCCCGGTATCGAAGGCTATTTCATCCATTGAAACGGCATCGAAACCTTTTTCCTCAAAAAGCTTCTCTGCGGTCTCCAAAACAGAAGCTGTGTGTATCTCCTTTAATCTCTCTTTGCGCTTTATGCTCATAAAAAGCACCTCCCTAAATCCCTATAATCGAACTATCAGTACAATTATTGTACTGTGAGTACGATTATCGTACTACCAGTTCGATTATATGTCAAGAATACCCCATGTGAAGGATTCAGGATTTTTAAAAATCAATGGATCTCAGGGATTGCGAGCATCCTGTCTAATGCTTCATTTACAACGCTTCGAGGGCATGCGATATTCATCCGGATGAACTGGCCGGCCTTTTTTGAGAAGAACGTACCCTCCGAGAATTTGATGTGCGCCTTATCAAGGAAGAATTTTGAAGGATCTTCCAACCCCATAGAAGATGCATCTATCCACATGAGGTATGTTCCTTCTATATCAGTAATCTTGAGCTTCGTGCCGGCAAGACGTGATTTAACCAGCTCAATGTTGCCTTCAAGATACGGGATAAGTTCATCCATCCACTTATCGCCGTAAGTATAAGCGGCTCTGGTCGCAACCAGTCCCATGATGTTCAGTCCGAACGCGCCTGTCGTCAAAGCATACCTGTCCACTGCCCTTCGCATTGAATCATCTGCTATAACGATATTCGCAGCCTGAATGCCGGCGATATTAAATGACTTGGTTGCAGATGTGCAGGATACTGTGATCTTCTTTATCTCTTCAGACAAAGACGCGAAAGGAATATGCTTATGTCCGCTGTAAACAAAATCTGCATGAATCTCATCACAGACGATCACCATGTGATTCTTAAGACAGATATCGCCGACTTTTAAGAGTTCTTCCCTGGTCCATACACGGCCTGCAGGATTATGCGGATTGCAGAAGATCAGCATCTTTACGTCGTTCTCACGGACCTTCTTCTCAAAGTCATCAAAGTCGATCTCATAACGTGAGCCATTAAGGACAAGATCAGATACGACAAGGTTTCTGCCGCTTCCCTTTATTGCTCTTCCTATAGGACCATAGAGCGGTTCAAAGATAAGGATGCTGTCATTCTCTTTTGTGAGAGCCATGATGGAATCGTAGATACCGAGCACAACACCGGGCAGCTTTATAATGGTCTTCGGATCGACATCCCAGCCATATCTTCTCTTATACCAGCCGGTAACTGCCTTATCGTAGGATTCATCGGCCTCTGGATACCCGAACACGCCACGTTTCACCTGCTCTTCAAGAGCTTCTAAAACTTCATCGGGGCTCCTGAAATCCATATCAGCGACCCACATGGGGATAAGATCATCGATCCCCTCAATCTTCGCATGCTTAATATCTTCCGGCGTATTTCTATCTATAATTTCATCGAAGTTAATCATAACGTCTCCCCTATTTAATCCATTGCATGATACTAAAATATAACTCCCGTACGAGTTAATTTGCGAAGCAAATTACTGTTTGAAGTACGGGAGTTATATTTTAGTATCCTGCTAAGAACGCCTTCGTCCTCTCCTGCTTAGGATTTGTAACGAGTTCGTATGCGGGACCTTCCTCGACGATGACACCGCCGTCCATGAAGACAATGCGGTCTGCAACATCTCTTGCAAAGCTCATCTCGTGTGTAACGATTACCATCGTCATCTCTTCTAATGCGAGATCCTTGATAACAGTCAGGACGCCCTTGGTAAGCTCAGGATCCAATGCGGATGTCGGCTCATCGAAGAACAGTATGTCGGGGCTTGTGGCAAGAGCTCTTGCGATGGATACTCTCTGCTGCTGGCCGCCCGAAAGGTTGCACGGATATGCGTCAGCTTTTTCGACGAGGTCCATCTTCAAGAGAAGTTCATCGCAGATGATGTCTGCTTCGAGCTTGGTCTTCTTATGAACGTGAATAAGAGCTTCGGTGATATTCCTTCTGACAGAGAAGTGCGGGAAAAGATTGAAGTTCTGGAAGACGAGTCCGAACTTGGATTTGATCTCGCCCATCATCTTCTTGTCGCAGTAATGGATCTTCTCATCCTTCGTGTCGCAGAGCACATCGCCGCCTATTACGATCTTGCCGGAATCGATGCGTTCAAGGATCGTGGCGCAGCGCAGGAGCGTGGATTTACCGCCGCCAGAAGGGCCGATTACGGCAACAACCTCGCCTTTTGCAACCGTGAGGTCGATACCCTTGAGGACTTCAAGGTCATTATAAGATTTATGTATGTCATGCATCTCAAGAATATTCATTGTATGTCCTCACGAGTAATAGTTCATTGATTTCTCGATCAATCCCAAAAGCAGCTCGATGATGAAGTTCATAACGTAATAGAACAGGCCTGCAACGATAAAAGGCATTACCGAGACCTGAGCTGATGCAAGCGCTGATGCCTGCGTAAACATCTCGGAAACGGCAAGGACCTGTGCAAGGGACGTATCCTTTACGAGAGTTATTACTTCGTTTCCTACAGAAGGCAGAACCCTCTTTACCACCTGAGGCAGAATGATCTTGAAGTATGTCTGTGACTTCGAAAAGCCAAGCACCTGGGCAGCTTCATACTGGCCCTTGGGCATCGACTGGATACCGCCTCTGAAGATCTCGGCGAAGTATGCGGCGTAGTTCAATGAGAAGCCGATGATCGATGCTATGAATCTGTAGTTGAAAGGTCCGATCTGGATATTTCCCGTGGTGATCCCGAACAGATAGTAAGGTCCGAAATATACCAGAAGGAGCTGGAGCATAAGAGGCGTTCCGCGAAGGATCGAGACATAGGCCTTGAAGAATGCGGCGATAGTCTTTATTTTCGACATCTTGCCTGCAGCAACGATAAGGCCTAAAGGAAGCGAGAATATGATCGTAAAGATGAAAATTCCGAATGAGAAACCGAAGCCCTGTGCTAAGAGCTTCATTGTCGAGACGAAGGTGTCCTTGTCGCCTGTAACGAGCTTTATGAGTTTATAAGCGATCGTGACAAGAAGCGGCAACGCGAATACTCCTGCTGCAGCCAGCAAAATAACAACCGGTGCAGGCTTTTTGATCTTTGCGCCTTCAGGATAGTGCTTCTTTTTGGAGTTCATTATTATCTCTGACACGATAAGACTTGCGACTGCCAGAACAACACTGCAGCCGGTCAACGTGCCAAACATATTACTTTCCAAAAATGATATTACGGGACTCATAGAAAGGATTATAGCATACTAAAGCCCCGCTCGGCATCGTCACGAACGGGGCTTTATTTAATTTGCGGTTAATAAATCTTACTTGCCGATGGTTGTGATGTCAGCACCAAACCACTTCTCAGAGATCTTAGCCATTGTGCCGTCCTTAGCCATCTCTTCCAATGTCTTCTGGACCTTGTCTCTGAGCTCCTTATTTCCCTTAAGGAAACCTACGCCGTATTCCTCAGCAGAAACTGCTTCATCGATAACAACGAAAGGCTTG
>JAEFBC010000093.1 GCA_016292155.1 Saccharofermentans sp.
GCCTCACCTGCGTTCTGACCTGTAAGCCAGGATTCCTTAACGCGGACGCCTGTCTTCTGTGCGATGAGTTCCTTGATCTCGTTGCCTTCGTCCTTTTCCTTACCAGCCATTGCTGCGAACATTGTCATGTCAACGATACCGTTGCCAGACTTGCCGCCAGCACAAGCTGTGAAAGAGGAAACTACGAGCATAGATGCCAAGACCAACGAAACGATTTTCTTTGTCTTCATTAGTAGACCTCCCGAATTAGATTCTCGCAGGATACTGCGAGTATTTAGCAATTCAATTATATGGTTGCCCCATTTTTGCCACAACCCGAGAAACTCTTAACAAACAACCGATAAACTCTACAAAAATGCAATGATTTCGACATGAATCACCAATTAGCACGCTCAGTTTTAGTGCATATTGCACAAAAACAACGGCCTGCGTTAAGCAGACCGTTCAAGTTAGTCACCCCTGTTGGTTTTCCGGTACTTGGATGGCGTACATCCCATGATCTCAATGAATTTGCGGATAAAATAGTCGCTGTCCTTGTATCCGACGTCTTCCGCAATACGGTTTATCTTCTTATCCGTATTGATTATCTGGCGGGCAGCTTCCCTGATCCTGTAATTTGTCAGGTAGTTTTTGAAAGACTCCCCGTATTTTTTCCTGAATACCTGTCCCAAATAGGAACTGTTGATGTGATATTTATCACCTAAATATTTAAGGCTTATGTCGCCTGCATAGTTTTCCCTGATCTCTGCTTCGATAACAGCGAGGATTCCGTGGGATATGCTTTTCCTGAGTTCTGAAAGATATGATGCATATTCAAGCGCGAAAGTCTTAAGGTGCTGGTATGAGCCCCTGGCAAAAGCTTCGCCTGAAGCCTGTTCCGAAATATACTGGATGATCTCTTCCTGGTTTACCGTGTCGTCGAGTTCGCTCGCCAGGTGGATCAGCTGGAACAGAAGATAGTTGATATTAAGGTCGAACGCGACGTTGCTGCTGTCCTTGCCGCGCAGCTCGCCGTGGAGCTTTTCGATACCGGACTCAATAGCCGAAGGTTCGTTCTTAGCGATCGATCCGATAATCTCGTCTATCGTATTCTTGCAAAGGACGATACCGCTGTGATCAGTATCGGTCTCTTCATAGAAATAGAGTTTTTTAGTGTTGTGGAATCCCGCGATACTCTTAAGGCGCTTGCAGGATTCGTAGGATTCGGAAAGAGATGCAATGTCGGGCACGATCTTTCCGCAGTACATTCTCACTGGCTTAATGAACAGGACTTCGATCTTCCTTATCAGCTGGTTTAAGAATTCATTCTCGGACATGTCACGCATGTCAGCCATGTTCTCGCAGTATATGAAGCCTACATCGTAGATATCTTCATCGTAAGGGACTTCCAGAGTGAAGTGGTTAACGTATTCTTTCAGCGTCTCCCTGCATGCATTGATAAGCTGCTTCTGGATAGTGCCCATATCGTAATCGTCTGATATCGCGGTATCAGCTTCCGCATCCTTCTGGATAAATCCGATATAGATAAATCTCAGTCCGCCTGCAAGCTGGAGGTGCTTGTTGGCATAATCGATCTCCTCGTCAGCATACTTGCCTCTAATGATGTGCCTTATAACTCTCGAAAGGTAGGCATCCTCCATCTTCTCCCTGTCTTTCCTAAGGATTATGGATTCGCGGTTCAGGTTGGAAACTTTACGTAGGACTGCAATGAGCTCCTCTTCTTCAACCGGCTTTAAGATATAGTCAAGACAGCCGTTTCTTATTGCTCTTTGTGTGTATGCGAAATCGTCGTAGCCTGTAAGAAGAACGAATTCGGCATCTGAGATCTTCTCCTTCTTCACGGTCTCTAAAAGTTCAAGACCGGTCATTTCAGGCATGCGGATATCGGAGATGATGAGATCGACCTGGTTCTCCTTAAGATATTTCAGCGCTTCCTTGCCGTTGGAACAGGTGGCAGCGATCTCAAATCCGCCGCTCTCCCAGTCGATAAGGACCTGAAGACCCTGGAGAATATAAGGTTCGTCATCTACAAGCATTACTTTAAGCATGGTTCACTCCTAATCCGCTATAGTGATCTTATCTGCAGGTATCGTAATGATGACACTCATGCCGATACCCTTTTCGCTCTCTATCGTAAAATTCACCTCATCCTTGTACATCATCTTGATCCTGAGGCAGGCGTTGAGGATTCCTACGTGCTTTGCTTTCTTAACGGCAGCAATGGTTACGTCGTTCATCTTTCTCTGAAGCTGGATAACATCCTTCTCATCCATTCCGTCGCCCGTGTCTTCGACTTCGATGACGACGTTATCCCCTTCTTTATTTACCCTGACGAATATCCATCCCTGTGTGGCTTTCGACTCGATGCCGTGAATGCAGGCATTCTCAACGAACGTAACGAGCGTAAGCTTGGGGATAAGCATCTTTTTGCATTCTTCGCTTATATCGATATCAAATGAGATCCTGTCACCGAAGCGGTAGCTCTGGAGCTGGAGATAAGCATCGATGAATTCCTCTTCCTCCTGGATCGTAACCGCGTCATCATGCCACTCAACATTCTGCCTTTCCATGACAGCGAGTCTTTGCACCATCTCGGCTGTCTCATTCTCGCCTTTGAGGATGCTGTGCATACGGATGCTCTCAAGCGCATTGAAAAGGAAGTGCGGATTGATCTGGCTCTGGAGCGCTAAGAGCTCGGCGTTCTTGCGCGCAAGGTCAGATTCCTGTTCTCTGAGCTTGTCTTTATAGATAGTGTTCGTAAGCTTGTTGTTGATATCAACGATCCTGTTGTAGTTGTGCATCAGTTCGGAGATCTCGTCTGAGCCGCTGATCTCTTTTATCGGCTGGAAGTATTCCTTGCCGCCTTCGCCAAATGCCTTGCCTAAGATCGTGATTCTGTCTGTGATGGATCTCTCGAGGAGCTTCAGAAGAAGGATCGGTATGATGAGCGTCAAGAGGATGATGAAGAACGTGATGAGGATATGTTCGCTGATGACTTTAAGGACAGTAAATTCTTCCGTGAACGCATAGAGCGTAAACGTGTTATCGTACATCTTTACTTCACTTACGGTAACGTTCGCGACTTTTGATGCGCGGTCAGCGATCTCCTGATATGTGGCTCCGTCTCCCTTGCTGGAATATATGACATAATCACCGCAGCAAAGATACATGGTGCAGTTTATAGGTGTCTCTCCGAGTTCGTCGTAGATCCTCGGCATCTTATGCTCTATGGTGATTATCTTTGTCAGCTTTGAATCGGCATTGTTCATCTTACGCACATAGATAAATCTGTTTCTGTCCGACGTAAGGTCTCTCGGGTCCTCGTCGTAATAAGCGTAAGCCGCTTCGATCGCATTGGTCTTATTGAATTTCAGATACCACTGCTCTTTATATATTTCCTTGATGTTATGGAAATAGTGTCCGCTCATCATTGTGTTGTTATCCGAATAGATAACGAGTCTGTCCTGATTGATGTTCGACAATGTCGCGAAAAAGGATGTCGAAACGGTATAGATGTAACTGTTGAAATATCCGTAAGGAATATCGTATTCGGTATCGATAAATGTGTTGAGGTCCTTGTTAAGGTCTATGGCCATCGCAACCTGTGCGTCGTAATCGAGGATGTCCTGGATCCGGTTAACGTAAGCGTTGGTGGCGTCCTCCCTGTATTTCCGCTGGTTGTCAAGTTCGGCTTCGAAAACAGACCTGAATAGAACAGCATCGGTAATGACCAGCGGCAGGATAACGCCGAAGATGTACATAAAAAGGAATTTCTTATTAAGTTTTAACTGGCTGAAAAAATTCCTTGCCCTTACGAATTTGAACATGGAGTCCCCGCTTGCTGCAAAAATGGTCCTTAAGTGTCACACCTTACTATGTTATAGAAAACATATCCCCTTTGCAAATGAACTTCGTGCCCGAAAGAGTTGATTTAGTCGGGATTTATCTGTAATTTATCCCGTTGATTATTCGGTTTGGTTTTCCTAACATAATTGTAATTAATATTTTACATGAGGTGTCCCGCATGCTGAAAACTGTCAGGACCGAGAACGGACTCGTCAGAGGTCTTCCCGGAAACAATACCCGCATCACTGCCTTCAAAGGCATCCCTTTTGCAGAGCCCCCGGTAGGTGAAAACCGCTGGAAAGCTCCTAAGCCCTGCAAGGATTGGGAGGGTATTTATGATGCGTACAAGTTCGCACCCATCTCTGTCCAGGACCAGCCCGGCATCGGAACCGATATCTACTGCAAAGAGTGGCACGTCGATAAGGACATCGAGATCAGCGAAGACTGCCTCTATCTGAATGTTTGGACCAATGCACAGAGCGAAAACGATAAGCTTCCCGTTCTCGTATGGTTCTTTGGCGGCGGATTCCAGTGGGGCTACACTGCCGAGATGGAATTCAACGGTGAGAATCTTGCCAAAAAAGGCATCATCGTCGTAACAGTCAATTACAGACTCGGTGCATTGGGATTCCTCTCCCATCCTGATCTTTTCAAAGAATCACCTGAAGCACCTGCCAACTTCGGTCTTTTAGACCAGCTCGCAGGACTTAAGTGGGTCAGAAGAAATATCGCTGCTTTCGGCGGCGATCCTGACAACATAACTATCGCAGGCCAGTCAGCCGGCGGCGGAAGCGTTTTAAACCACCTCACCTCCGAATCGAGCATCGGACTTTACCAGAAGGCTATCATCCTTTCGGGCATCATATCATTCCCTTACGTAAAGGATTTCGTTATGACTCCTCGTACGGTAGATGATGCCTGCGCTTACGGCGTTAAGTTTTTTGACAAGCTTGGCGTAAAGACAATAGAAGAAGCAAGAAGGCTCGACGCCTCTTATATCCGTGAAGTATACGCAAAGTTCAGGGAGACCGAATCTTTTTTCTTTACTCCCATGATCGACAACGTCTTCCAGCATGACGAACCCTTAAAGCTCTTCATGCAGGGAAAGCATGCGCACGTCCCTATCATGTCGGGCAACACATTCGACGAATTCCCGAGCTTTATCCTTGCTGATTCCGAAGAGGAATTTGAGACGAAGGCAAAAGAGATCTTCGGTGACAAGACTTCCCAGTTCCTCTCATTCCCTGAAGCTAAGAAGCACAACGGCAATATGTATGCTCCGGTGCGCGCGATCGAGTGCGGCGTAAAGGCTGTTTTCGAGCACAACGACAAACCGGGCTACTACTACAGCTTTGAGCCTGATATTCCGGGCGAGGACAATCCCGGCACATTCCACTCAGTAGACCTCTGGTTCTTCTTCGATAACCTCGATAAGTGCTGGAGACCGATGACGGGCAGGCATTACAACATCGCAAGACAGATGAGCCTTTACTTCGTGAACTTCATCAAGAACGGCGATCCTAACGGCAATGACGTTGACGGCAGCGCCCTTCCTCTCTGGAAGCCTTACACAGAGTCTTCCAAGAACGAGATGCACTTTACTTCAAAGGGCGCGAAAACAAGTATCCAGGAAGATTCCTCCGAATCTGCTTATATAGACTTCATGAAAAAGCACATTGAAGCAACCATCGCAGGAACTGCCGGCGGAGAGAAGAAGGATTCTGATGGTCCCAAGGCAGATCTTTACGAGGTTCCGAAGAAGCAGGCATTTAACCCTTACCTTCCCAACTGGGAATTCATTCCTGACGGCGAGCCTTATGTATTCAATAACAGAGTCTATATCTACGGCTCACACGATATCTTCAACGGCGACGTATTCTGCCCCGGCGATTATGTAACCTGGTCAGCAACCGTCAACGATCTCGGAGACTGGACATACGAAGGCGTTATCTTCAAGAGATCTGACGATCCTGCCAATGCTGACGACAGAGGCTGCCTTTACGCACCTGACGTTACGGTAGGTCCTGACGGCAGATACTACCTCTTCTATGCCCTGGACAACGACTGCGTCATCTCCGTAGCAGTAAGCGATACGCCTGACGGAAGGTTCAAATTCATCGGCAACGTTCATTACGAGGACGGCACGCCCCTTGGCAAAAAGGAAGGCGACGAGCAGCAGTTCGATCCCGGCGTCATCACGATCTGTGATACGACATATATGTATACCGGTTTCTGCGGACAGACCGATGCTTCCCGCCACGGATGCATGCTGACTGTCCTTGACAAGGATATGCTCACGATAAAGCGCGCTCCGGAATTCGTTATCCCTTCAACAATGTACAGCAAGGGAACTGAATATGAGGGTCACGCATTCTTTGAGGCTCCTTCCATCAGAGAGAGAAACGGCATCTTCTATCTCATCTATTCGTCACAGGTAATGCACGAGCTCTGCTACGGCTATTCTGATAATCCGCTCGGACCTTTCAAATACGGCGGAGTTATCGTAAGCAACTGCGATATCGGTATTGATTCTTACAAGCCCGCAGATAAGCCCACGGCTTTCGGTGCGAACAACCACGGCAGCATAGTTGAGATCAATGGCGACTGGTACATCTTCTACCACAGGCAGACCAACAACACCTGGTATTCACGCCAGGGCTGCGCTGAGAAGATCAGTTTTGATGAGAACGGTCAGATCAAGCAGGTAGAGATCACTTCCTGCGGTCTTAACGGCGGCCCGTTGTCTGATAAGGGCGAATATCCCGCACACATCGCATGCAATATCTTCGATGACAGGAACCAGATGTATGTCGGAGAGCACCATGCGGCAAATATCACCATGGATATCAGGGACATCAGGAGAGGCCCTTCACACATCAGGGATATCTATGAGAACACAACTGTCGGCTTCAAGTATTTCGATCTTAAGGGCGTAAAGGGCTTGAGGATCACTACAAGAGGCTACGGAATGGGTGATTTTGAGATAAGGACATCGATAGACGGTGACGTTCTTGGAAAGATCTCAGTCGGCTTCTGCACGGCATGGACCGAAGGCAAAGCTGAATTTACGATCCCCGACGGAGTCTATCCTCTCTATTTAACTTACAAGGGTGTGGGCAATCCGTCCCTTAAGAGTTTTGAATTTTTGCATTAAGCTGGAGTATTTTTGCTTCAGACTTCCCGATAGCAGGGCCGGAAGAGAGATCTTCCGGCCCCACTTTTTGAATTTTTACAGTGAAAATTCAGACATGTTCGTTAATATTACTGTAAAAAGCTTAATATTTCTTTCAAATATCATTTAATAATCATTAAATTTATGTCGTTGAAATTCGCGAAAGAATCAACTATACTTCAATTATCAACAAAGACATTTTTCTATTCCTATTATCCCCATATTTGCGGCCACCCTTTCCCGGGTGGTCGCTCCTTTTATGGAGATATTTTACAGGAGCTTTATAAGCTTGCAGTTCTCAATGCCTTCTGCCCAGAAATCCTTAAGTTCTTTGTGCCTGATATTTCCGATGATCGCTGAATTCATCGCACCGTGTCCCAATATCAGAACGTCCTTGCCCGCATTTACCAGAGGGTATGCGACCTCCTCCAGGAATTCATTAGTCCTCTTTAACAGATCTTCAAGGCTCTCGGCACCGCCCTTAGCCTCATATTTCTCGGGATTAAAGAATAATACCCTGACCGGGCACTCAGGCTTTTCGAATACTTCCTCGACACCTTCGTAGATACCAAAGCCCATCTCGGAGAGCCTGTCGTCTATTATCACAGGCACATTCCTGCCCTCCAAAACGTATTTGGCGGTATCTCTTGCCCTTACAAGCGGCGAAGAGTAACAGACATCGAAGTGAATATCCTTATATCGTTCGCCGGCCTCTTTGGCCATCTTTATTCCCATGTCATTAAGCGGGATATCCGTCTTGCCCTGGAGCTTGTGATTCAGGTTCCAGTCGGTCTTCCCGTGTCTCATTATGTAAAGCATTGATTATTTGTTTCCGTTCTTCCTTATTTTGTCGACCAGTGCCTCTTTGCCTTCCTTGACGACGTCAAGGTTTACGAAGAAGAGCTTAACCAGGGTCCTGACCTTATCTCCCGAATCGTTTATCTGTCTCATACGGGTGATCATGGCCTTGGTTCCCTTGATGCCGATCTTCGTCATTGCACTCATTGTCTCGCATCCTGAGGCCTCGAAAACCGAGAAAAGGTCATCGACAAACACCCTTCTCTGAATATAGCTCATCTCATCGAGCCAGGATGAAAGTGTCTCGGCAAATGTATCACTTATCTTGTCAGTTGATGCAAGCGTATAGAACTCCTTGCCTTCAAGCTCCCAGGACAGCGGATTGTGCTGCATTATTCCCAGTTCATTGCTCTTAACGACTACAGGTTCAGCAGCTCCCGTAAGAAGCCTTCCGACGATCGATGTCTGCGGAATGTACTTCTCGATCTTAGGCTGTATGAACCTGAACTGTTCAGATTCAAGAATGTCTTTATTAAAGCCGAAGCCCGGACCGTCAAAGCTGTAGATATTCTTTATGCGCTTTGCAATATCTGGCTGCGCCTGCGTTGCGGCATAGATGGCAAGATGTCCGCCCTTGGAGTGGCCTCCCAAACGTATCTCCTGTGTCCTTCCGCCCATGACTTCCTGGATATAGAGCAGGGCTTCAGTCTCTGCCGGAACCGTCATATAGCTTAAGTTGAAGTCTTCCTTCCATCCTATGATCCTGTCATCGGTTCCCCTGTAGGAGATGAAAGCTATGCCGTCTGATGTCTCGATCTCAAGCGCGCCGAACTGGATCTCTCTTCCGATATCCGTATCGTCAACGAAGTTCGAGAGCATCGCACCCCTGAACCTGTTGCTGTTGGCAAGAGCTCTTAAGATCGAAGGACAGAAATTGATAAACGATTTGTCTTTGGAGAGTTCTTCTTCAGTATGGTACTTGAAGAAAAGCCTGGCAGCTTCCCTCATTGTCACCTTGCCCATGCCCTTTGACGGTACAACATCCGTGAAGTCAATATAAGACAGCGACGACAGAAGCGCTGCGTCGATGCTGTTGAAAGGGTCTTTTGAGAAAGGCAGGTCACCTCTCCATGTAAGGTAGTCGATCAAGTTGCCCATAGCAGATATTATAATCCAGAAAATCTCCGCTTGGGCAAAAAAAGAGGCTGTCATTGTGACAGCCTCATTAAATAAATCTTTTTGGTGCAGTAATTATCTTCTGCCTGTCTTGATCGTGAGATCTTCAAGGAAGCCCTTAGGACTTCTGATCTCGAGTTCACCTTCAACCTGAACAATGAGGTCGTTGGCAACACCTGTAAGGATCAATACTGATGTACCTGCAAACCATACGTTCTGGAAGCCTGTAAGGATACCGATGATAGTCGGAACGATGCAGACGAGAACGAGGAAGAATGCTTCGATCCAGTTAAGTCTGAAAGCAGTACCCTTGATGAAGTCTGTTGTAGGCTTACCGGATCTGATACCGTTGATCATACCGCCGTTCTTGTTAATGCTGTTTGCAATCTCTACAGGGTGGAAATTGATCTCCGTGTAGAAGAATGTAAATCCGATAACAAGGAAGAAGTAGCAAAGATAGTACCAAGGGCTGCCTGTGAAGGTTTCCTTAAGCCATACTGCTACTGCGTTGGTGCTGTTGTTAAAGAACAATGTAACTACGATAGAAGGAATAGCGAGGAGTGACATTGTAAAGATAACAGGCATAACACCGGACATGTTAACCTTGAGCGGGATATAGTCTCTGTTACCGCCTCTTGTCTGTCTGCCGATAACCTTCTTGGAGTACTGTACAGGAATTCTTCTCTCTGCATTCTGAACATAGAGAACGAATACGATGATCGTTATCGAGATAGCTGTTACCAGGACAAATACACCGATACCTGCCAAAGCTCCCAAAACTGCATTGTCTATAGAATCACTGATACTTACGCACTTCTCATAAAGCGTTGCTGCCATGTCAGGAAGACGTGTAACAATACCTGCAAAGATGATCAAAGATACACCGTTTCCGATACCCTTATCGTTGATCTTCTCACCTAAGAAGACTACGACAGCTGCGCCGGCTGTGAATGACAAAACTACAAGTGCTGCATTGAGCCATGTAGGAAGGTTTGTCGCATTGAGAGCCGAACGTGTTGAGTAGCAGAACAGGCAGGACTGAACGAATGCCAGAACGATTGCCGATACACGTGTGATCTTATCCATCTTCTTTCTGCCGGCTTCACCTTCCTTGGACATTTCTTCCAAAGGAGGGATAACGACAGTCAGGAGCTGAATGATGATTGATGCGTTGATGTAAGGCGATACACCCAAAGACAGGATGGAAGCATGTAACAATCCACCACCTGAGATGAGGTCCATGATGCTTCCAAGCTGTCCCCACTGCTGGATGACACGGGTAAATTCCGCGCCATCGATTCCGGGTACAGGTACAAGGCCGCCGAGCATGAAGATGCCCAGGATCATGAAGGTATAGAGCAGTCTTTTGCGTATAGACTCTACACGAAAAGCGTTTACTGCAGTATCAAAAATACCATTCATGCCTATTAGCCCTCCGTTGCCGTGCCTCCGGCCTTTTCAATCTTCTCTTTTGCTGAAGCTGTGAACTTAGCAGCTGTTACATCGAGCTTCTTTGTGAGCTCACCGTTGCCGAGAATCTTGACGCCGTCGTTGTTCTTAGGAAGAGTGATGATGCCCTTCTCAGAAAGAGCCTTAGCA
>JAEFBC010000094.1 GCA_016292155.1 Saccharofermentans sp.
ATTTTCTGAATGAGTGATTATGGATAGTCCAAAGCGCAAAAAGATATATATTCTTCTCATCGTGATCAACGCTGTCTTGATGTTCTTTTTTATTGGCTTGCCCAAGTTTTATACTAATGAGCTGCATTTTTACGACGGAATCATGAGAGAAAGACCTGTCTATGATGCATACCGCACCCGCATTGATGTTGTCTTAAAAGACAAGGGCGGCGAGGAAATATCCCTTCCAAGAGGAACAAAGATATACACTTTTGATATACAAGACATCGATAATGTGCTGAGCGATGATCACGGGACCTCCGAAAATGAACCACAGGAAGTCTCCGCTCATTGTGATTCTCCGGAAGTCGAATTCACGATGTCAAAATCATATCTGTCGGATACACGGTATTTTGAAGATATAACCCAGCAGGAATTGGAAGAAGAGTGGAACAATGACCCGCGGGTTATTGAAGGTCATAAGAACTTCCTGGAATATATGCGGAAAGAAAGGCTTTGGCTCTTCTACCCTGCAGATCACATACAGAACTATATCTATGGCCTGATCGCAGCTGTATTCTCTGTCCTGCTTGGAGTAATCCTTTATAAAAAGCAATATTTCAAGACCTTGTGCGTTCTTCTGCCGGTTCTTTCAATATTGAAGATCACATGTATTATCTACATCTATCTGAACCCGCTCTTCTGCGGCTAAGTCAGGCGGAATATTCCTTTTATTCAGCACCGTTATGCCCGGATCATTGATCCTTCTTCAATCCCTGTATAAATTCCTTAAGGTAACCTATCTGCGTCGGCATGATGTTGTCCGGCAATGCATCTATACTGAACCACTTGAGATCAACACTTTCCTCATCGCATAACAGCTCGCCGCTGTACTTTGTAACGACATATACGAGATCCGTATAATACACTTCATCGTGGTTGGGATAGACAAGGTGGACATTGGCTTTTACCGTGAAGAAAACGGGATCTTTAATCTCAAGATTTGTCTCTTCCTTAACTTCCCTGTAAAGGCCGTCTTCGGGCTCTTCTCCAAGTTCCAAAGCGCCTCCGGGGACACACCATTCACCGGTGTCGGTCCTCTTCTCAAACAGGAGTCCTTTTTCCTCATCATAGAGGATGCAGACCACCGCTGCGGACATGATCGGCCTGTGGCCAACAAGTTTTCTCAATTCGGATATATAACTCATTTCGATTGCCTCATAAACCAGGTGAAATAATACGGAACTTCGTACAGATTATATCAGTAAATATCCCGGAGTATGCACCCCGGGATATTGCTGAAACTGATTATATAATGCGCTGTTTATCTCAAGTCCACAATGCATATAAACCGGCCGTTTTCAGTCCTGATATTGAGCTTGTAACCAAGCATCGCAAAGTCATTCTCGGCAATAGCCAGACCTAATCCCGTTCCACTGTTCTGCCTCGATATGCTTCCCTTTACAAAAGGTTCTTTGAACTTGCTTATATCTTCTATCGGTTCTGCCATCACGTTCGTGATAGTAAGTCTGGTCAGATCGCAGCTGATACTTATATCAGACTCTTCCTTCGAATACAGAACAGCATTGTTTATCAGATTTCCCACAGCACGGCGGAAGAGCTCCGGATCAGTATTAAGCGTTGGTGCGCTTTCGGAATCGAACAGCACTTTAAGATTCCTTTTGCTTATCTGCTGTTCGTTTTCAGCGATAATCTCATTGATGATATCGCCAGTCTTTACATCACTCTTGCTTACAGGCACCGCCTTATTCTCAGAGCGCGAAAACATCAGGATGTTGTTTACGATATTATTCATCTGCGCTGCTTTCTCGCTTATCTTGGCCAGATAGTGTTCGCGGTTGGCCTGATCGATATTGTTCTCAAGAAGTTCGGTATAAGCGACGATGGATGCTATCGGAGTCTTGAGATCATGTGCCATCGCGTTGGTTGTCTGACGCCTGTATTCAAAAATCTCGTAGTTGCGTTTGTTTATGTTATATCTGATGGTTGCAGGAATCAGCGCAACGATCAGGGCACTAATATAGAATATGACGATTCCTTTTATTACGTCATAACCATGGATCTCTGTAAAACTTCTATAATAGGGAGGTGTTATTCTGTAATATCTTTCGTTCGTATCATAATCGGCGAGAGGATCGCGTACAACGTCAAATTCAGTTTCAGCAGGCCTTTCATTAAAACCGATCTTCATACCCCAGGCTTCATCCCCATCAGGGTCCTTGATGTCACATTTATACAATGTCATTCCTTCGATATCTTCCTGATCAGGCGTTATCCTCATTTCCATGACTATAGACGGTTCAAGGTGCATAAAACCGTATGCTATAGACACTTCAACCGGTATGAATGTGCAGTTCTCAAGATCTGCGTAAAACTCATTGCAGTAAAAATCAATTTCGGGTTGTGATTTTAGCCCTTCAAAGTTAGTAAAAGAGCGCTCATAGGAGCCGTACCAATAGTAATATTGGTTTACTTCAGGTGTATTAAAGTATTCAAGATATTTATTATCAGCTATTTCGAGCGTATAATATTTGTAGCCGTATTGCTCATCTTCTGATGAAACGTTATATTTCAGTATCAGTGTGCTTTGGGAATCAGCAATTAGTTCATTGTCATAATAGACTTCCGCACATTGTCCGGTCTCAGTAAAATGATTAACCAAAACCCACTTGAGCCAAACTATTTTATCGCGTGTCAGATTGTCCTTATCCGTATTGAGAAAATGAGTTATTTCTGACGTCAGATCATTATGCCGGCTCGACATATTATCCCAGGCACGATAGTTGTATTGGTTATACGCATATAAACCCAAAACCGCACCGAAAGATCCAAGCACTATAAGTGAGACCAACAAACAGACAGCATATGTGATTATAAAGCTGGGTTTCTTTATCTCTTTTTTAGGGGTTGCCATATTAAGCCTCCGTGATCTTATAACCTCTGCCGATCACCGTCCGGACCTGCCCGGAAGCTTCACCCAAAGCGTTTCTTAACCTGCTGATAGTAATGTCAACAATCCTGTCGTTGACATCGAGATTATCTCCCCACACCCTGTTAAGGATCTGTTCGCGTGATAAGACCGCGTTCTTGTTTTCGAGCAGGAAAAGAAGAAGAAAATACTCCTTCGAATTGATCTCAGCTTCCTTGCCTTTGACGGTAACAGTCATCGTAGTTCTGTTAAGTGATATGGCACCGCAGGATAATATCTCCGCATTTTTCATACCCTTAGCGCGCTTTAGAAGGGCAAGACTCTTCGCGTAGAGATGACGGATCGAAAAAGGCTTCACCACATAATCGTCGCAGCCTGTCTCATATCCTTTCATTATCTCGTTCTCGGCGCCCAAAGCCGTCAGGAATATAATCGGACAGTCGCCCTTTTTGCGCGCTGCCCTGCAGATATCAAAACCTGACGCACCCGGAAGCATTATATCGAGGATCATAAGATCGAACTCTTCTGAATTGACCTTGCTGACCGCATCATCACCATTCGATGAAGTAACGATCTCCCAGAGTCCTGCGCCTTCCTCGCGATAGAAAACGCTTATAGCCTCCAAAAGATCCGGTGTATCTTCAACTATCAGAATTCTGTATGACATAAAATGCCTCCTTGGTTACATCTACATCATACGAGAAAGATGTATCATCAGTATTACATGATAATCCGTAATTGAATAAATTATTCCCGTTACTTATACAGCGCCGTTATGCCTTGTCAGCAATTCCTTTTATGTCTTCGAACTCTGGCTTAGCCTTTGTAACGCCGAAGCCCTCCGATACCTTAAATGAGACCTCGCCGTACTTAGTCATGACTTTCTCTTCGCGCCTTGCGAGCTTGAATCTTTCCATCTCGCTGAATCTGATGCCGATGGTCGTGGTGTTCTCGAAAATAAGCTTTGCAAACTTCTCCTTGTCTTCAAGCTTTACGAGTACAGTGAAAAGGATGCCCGGACGGTTCTTCTTCATGTAAACAGGTGCCGTGAAAACATCAAGCGCGCCGTTGTCCATGAGAACGCCTGTCGCATAGCCGATCTCTTCGCCGGTCATGTCATCGACGTTGAACTTCATTTCGACTACTTTATCGCTCTCATTGTCTGCTTCACCTAAGAATGTTCTGAGCATGTTTGCCTTAGCAAAATCTTTTTTGCCCATGCCGTAGCCGGTCTTCTCAATTGCCATGACAGGTCTTGTTCCGAAGCTGTCTGCAAAGTGCTTAAGAAGCGCTGCGCCTGTTGGTGTCAGAAGCTCGCCTTCGATATTGCCGCTGTATGTGGGAATGCCTTCGATTATGGAAGCTGTCGCAGGTGCCGGAACAGGAAGTATCCCGTGCGCGCATCTTACGCTTCCAAAGCCCGTTGCCAAAGGTGATACAACGATCTTGCCTGCACCGATCTGCTCCAAAAGATAACAGACGCCGACGATGTCAGCGACTGCATCCATCGTTCCGACTTCGTGAAAATGGATGTCAGATATGGGCTTGCCGTGAGCCTTGCTCTCAGCTTCTGCGATGAGGCCGTAAACTGCGAGCGCATCTGATTTCACCTTGGCAGATACATTGAGGCCATTGATTATGTTCTCGATATCACTCATGTGAGTGTGATGATGGTGGTGCTCGTGTGTATGCTCGTGTTCATGAGTATGTACGTGATCTTCGTGGGTATGCTCGTGGTGGTGCTCCTCATGGTGGTGTTCGTGTTCATGCATGTGCTCATCTTCTTCAACACCATGAACTGCAACGTGCGCGTGAGTGCCTTCGATACCGCACTTGACGCCCTTTTCGAAGTTATATGTGACATCGGGTATACCCAGTGAATTGAGATTGTTTTCACACGCTTTCACGTCGCCCGTGAGCTCAGCCAAAGATGCCAGGAGCATGTCTCCTGCAGCGCCCATATTGCATTCGATATAAAGAGTCTTCATGGGTTAACCTCCGATGTGATTGATCATGCTGGCAGAATAGCCTGCGCCGAATCCATTGTCGATATTAACTACTGTGACACCGCTCGCGCATGAGTTCATCATGGAAAGAAGTGCCGATAATCCTTCGAAAGATGCGCCGTATCCGACACTTGTGGGAACGGCTATAACAGGGCAGTCGACAAGGCCTCCGATAACGCTCGCAAGAGCGCCTTCCATGCCTGCGACCGCAATGATTACTGAAGCGCTCATGAACTTTTCTTTCTGCGCGAGAAGCCTGTGAAGGCCTGCCACGCCGACATCATAAACACGCTCGACTCTATTTCCGAGAAGCTCAACCGTAACAGCTGCTTCCTCAGCGACGGGAAGATCCGATGTGCCGCCTGTGGCAATGACTATCGTGCCTTTGGCAGATGGTTCAGGAATCACTCCCGCAACGCCTATCCTTGCGACATCGTAATACTTGATGGGAGTCTTAAGCTCTGCCGCCTTCTCTGCTGACAGCCTCGTGATAAGGACAGTTCCCTGGCCGCCTTCAAGAAGGCTTGCCGTAATGGCATCGATCTGCTCAGGCGTCTTGCCCTGACCGAAGATAACTTCGGGTACGCCCTGTCTCATGCCTCTGTGGAGGTCGGGCTTTGCAAAACCCAGATCAACAAAGGGCTTCATCCTAAGCTGAAGCTCAGCCTCTTCAGGTGTCATCTCACCTTTTGCAACCTTGTCTAAGATGTCTTTGGCGTTACTCATTTCAGGACCTCATTCATGCTGCCTACACGGTATCCGTCAATATCAATTGTTACATATTTGAAGCCTATGCGCTTCAATTCCGCAGATATTTCTTTCCTGGTGCGTTCATAAGTCATGAGCTCAATATCGGAAGGATCTGCTTCGATCCTTGCGATGTCGCCGTGAACCCTTACGCGGATGCCTTCAAAACCAAGGCTCCTGATGAATTTCTCGGCTGCAGCGACACGGCTCAATCCTGCTTCCGATATCTTCTCTCCGTATGCGAATCTTGAAGCAAGACATGCCGCAGACGGATGGTCCCACGTGGGAAGTCCCTCTTCTTTTGAGAGCAGCCTTATATCGCTCTTCGTAAGGCCTGCTTCCTTCAAAGGACTTGTGATCTCAAGCTCTTTTAAAGCGCGCATGCCCGGCCTGTAATCGCCGGTGTCGTCGACATTGCTGCCGTCTGCGACCACATATCCTTCTGAGGCTTCCCTGATGCTTCCGAAAATCTTTCTCTTGCAGTAATAGCATCTGTCGGGCGGGTTATTATCGAACTCTGCCACAGCGAAAACATCGAAGTCCAGAACGATCTGCTTTACTCCGGTCTGAGCACAGAAATCAGACGTCCACTTGAACTCATCTTCAGTGATAACCTGAGACTTCACGGTAACCGCGACTGCGTTATCGCCCAGAACCTCATGAGCCTTATAGAGAAGGTATGTGGAATCTACGCCGCCTGAAAAAGCGACCGCCAGTTTCCCGGCGGCCTTAATTCGCTCTGTGAGCGCATTTTCTTTATTTCTGATGTCAGGTGAGATATCCATGAATCACTTTGCGAGCATTGCCTTGACCTTGCCCTCGGGGTCCTTAACGAGAAGGATTACGAACCAGATAACGAGGCCCAGAGCTACTACGGATAATCCAAGGTATGCGTCGTTGATCATGTCCTTGGGAGCCTGCTCAAAGAACTCAGCGCCGAGCTCGATATACTCTACGACAGCGTCAACGAGCCACATAAGGCTTGCGCCCCAGTACATAAGGGCAAGTGTGCCGAGCTTTCTGTCAACCTTGGAGTTGTACCAGAGAATTGATGTGATAACAGCTGCGAAAACAGTGATAAGTAATGTCATATGAAAGCCTCCTTATGCCTTGGCTTTTGCGGCTGCAGGCGCTTTCTTCTTTGAAACTGCCTGCGAGATCAATACCATTGCGA
This sequence comes from Saccharofermentans sp., assembly GCA_016292155.1. Taxonomy (GTDB): domain Bacteria; phylum Bacillota; class Clostridia; order Saccharofermentanales; family Saccharofermentanaceae; genus Saccharofermentans. Next base: position 6,857 of record JAEFBC010000094.1, read on the forward strand.
CCCAGGCGAGCGTTACAAGGACAGCCATAGCAACTCCGCTTGTAAACATCTCATGGAGCATCTCCTGAGCGTCAGCAACATTGGAAGCTGCAGTAAGGAAAGGGAACCACGGTGTAACTTCGCCGTGCCAGACGTGCTCAAAAGCTAAGAGAGCGGAGCCGCCCCAGAGCATGGTATTGAGCCATCCCATCTTCTTGATGAAGATATTGTCAGAACCTTTCTTGTCTGCTGCGTGCTTGATCACTGTAGTTACGATTGCCTCAGTTGTAGGTACAAGAAAACATGCCATAGGAAATTCTCCTTCTCTAAATCTTATTCGATGTTTAAATTCTATCAGAGCGTTCTGATAGGTATATATCACTTAAAAGCGAAAATTTACTTCTTTTTTGACTTATTGGCCTTGCTGAATTTATCGACATGAACGCAGATAGCTTCGAACGTCTCGTCGCTTAAGTCATGCTCGATCTTGCATGCATCGTCCTCAGCAACTTCCTCATTTACGCCGAGCGCAATAAAGAAGTCGGTAAGCTTCTTGTGGCGTGTATAGATCTTGTCTGCGATCTCCATGCCCTTCTCCGTGACCGTGATAAATCCGGAACGGTTCATCTCGATATAGCCTTCCTCACGCAGACGCTTCATCGCGTTGCTGACGCTGGGCTTTGTTACTCCTAAATAAGTTGCAATATCGATAGAACGGATATAACCATTCTTCTCCTTAAGGATTATCATCGACTCGAGATAATCCTCGGCTGACTTGCCGATAGCGCCTTCATTCTTCATGTTTGATACCTCTGTCTAAAAAACACATGTCGGTTAGAAACTAACTTTAGTTATTCATAAGCAACTTTTGTTATTTTACTACATTTTCGCCCGCATCTGACAAAAAAGATATTCCCGTGACACAAATCTGTCCTTTAATTTGGTATCGTATTCTTATCAAGAATTCCGAGGTGCCTATGCGGGTAGTAGAGAACCAGATGATGGATCAGGAACGCGCCCTTTACGGGAGCTGCGGCATCATGGTCAGAAACTGCCGCTTTGACGGTCCCGCCGACGGCGAGAGCGCTTTAAAAGAGAGCTCTGACGTCGTTGTAGAAGACTCCTACTTCAACTTAAGATACCCTTTCTGGCACGTTCACGGACTCACGATCAAGAACTCAGAGATGACAGATAAATGCAGAGCCGCAATGTGGTATTCGGACCACATCGACATCACCGGCTCCAAGCTCCACGGCATTAAAGCCCTCAGAGAATGCTCCAAGGTCACGATCACGGCTTCCGGCATTATCTCGCCCGAATTCGGATGGTCGGTACACGGCCTCAAGATGACTGACACGACTGCCGAATCCGAGTACTTCCTCATGAGGTCTTCTGATATCGTCATGGATAATTTCAGGCTCACAGGCAAATATTCTTTCCAGTATGTCGAGAATGTTGAGATCACGAATTCCGTCCTCAATACCAAGGACGCTTTCTGGCATGCGAAAAACGTAACTGTCAGGGATTCCATCGTCAACGGCGAATACTTAGCCTGGTATTCGGAGAACTTGACGTTCATAAACTGCACTATAAAAGGAACACAGCCTCTTTGCTACTGCAAGGGCTTAAAGCTCATTAACTGTGAGATGATTGACTGCGATCTGGCATTTGAGAGGTCTGAAGTCGAGGCAGAGATCACGACACCTGTGATCAGCATAAAGAACCCTCTGTCAGGGCGTATAGTCGTGCCTGATGTCGGTGATATTATCAGGGATATTCCGGGTGCAGACGGCGAAGTTGTTATAACAGACTGATTTTTCTGTTATGTTCTTCTGAATTTCTTATCCATCAAAAGGAAACGGGGATACTCGTTTTTGAAATCATTTTCAGCCTCTTTAACTGCTGTCTTACTCTCCTCATCAGTCTTATCAGATAATTGGGAATATGTTCTTATGGGGTCCAAAAGCACCTCAAAAGCTTTAAAATAGCGTCTGCCGCTGCCAAAACTGTTTTCGATCGCCTGATCCACACGTTTTTTCATTTCATCCCAGTCGATATCTTTCGCTTGATCGTTAAGCTCTATCTCACGCAGATTTCTCCATTTACCGGTACAGAGAACACGGCCGAAGTTAGCATCAAAGTCACCCGGATTCTCTTCAAGGATCTTTAAAAACCTCTTATCTGCGAGATCGAATTCACCACCTGCCAATTCCTTGAAAGCCTTTGAAACGGGCGTTCCGATAAACATCGAATAATCAAAAGAGACACCGCAGTGACTGCAGATATAAACCTTGTTTTTGTTATCAAGGATAAGCTCACCGCCGCACTTGGAACAGGTAACGGTCTCTTGCAGATCAGAAGTGCTTTTTGACGCTTGCGTGGCAGCGGCCTTATCTTCACCATTAACTGCTGCGTCCTTATTTGTAACGGGCTTAAGCTTTTCGAGCTCATCAACGCCTTTTCCATATGACTCCAGAACAGGCACTATTTCGTTATTGTAAAAGTCTTCAGCGCTCTTTTTATACTTGTTGTACCGCGCGGTCTGATCCTTATTTTTCCAGGCTGAAATAAAGTATATGGCAACACATGCAATGATCAGGACCGCCAGTATCGAGAAGTATGTCCAGAGCGGCCAGGCAGCACGTATGTCAGAATCTATGTAGTGTTTTCTCAGTTCAGCATAATAGCCAAACGCAAGAATTCCACCCGCGACAGCGTATACAGCAACTATATATTTGAGCGGTAGATCTTTGCCGCCCTTCGCTTCTTCGGCCTCTTTAAGCTTCTTCTCGTATTTTCCGTAAAGCTCTTTGTATTTAACCTCAAGGAAAAGAACCTCAGAGAGCTTTGCAAAGTAATCTGCTCCCGGACCTTGACTGAACCTCTGATCATTTATCAGAAGTGCACGCAGTCTTTCGTGTGCAACCACAAGATCAGGTTCCTGCGGAAGCTCGATCGACAGGGCTTTGGAAGACTTAATGCCGTCTACGGCACATGCATATTCATTCTTAATTTCGAAATCATCAGGCAGGAGATTTAGCAGGTATTCGTATTTTTCCATCGCCTGAAGTGTATCTCCGCTTCGCGCTATCTGTCTGGCCTCCGCTAACAGTTCATCCCGGTGGAAAACAAGAGCATTAAAACTGTTTCCGCAGAAAGGACATTCAAACACATCCCGGTCTCTGTCAACATCAAGAAAACTTCCACACTTCGGACATGAATAACTCTTTAATTCAGCCATAGGAACCCCCCTTAGCTTATGAGAAGGAACACCTGTCTTCAATCCTTCTGCATCACAACATTGACGTAGTTGAACGGGATCTCGATACCTTCCTTATTGAATGCGTCGTTGACGCGCTTGTTAACGTCGGTCTTAACTGCAAGGCCTGAAGTGCTCTGCTTGAAGTAAACGATCGTCGAGAGAACGAGGCTGCTGTCGGCAAATGCTTCGAAAAATACATCGCTGTATTCATCATTCTTTGCAGGAACAGTCAGTTCTGAGTTGATGATCTCATTCTTTATAATTTCGGAAGCTTTATCTACATCCGTGCCGTAAGCGACATTGAATTCCATCTTGACGGATCTTAACTTCTTGAAGCTCGTGTCCTTGAGCATAAGAGAATTGATCTTGCTGTTGGGGATGATGATCTCCACCGTACCAAGGCTTCTTAAGACAACATGTCTCGGCGTGATGTCGGCAACTACGCCTGCTGTGCCGTTCTCTAATTCGATCCAGTCGCCGATCTCAAAAGGTCTGTTTAATGTAATAGCGATCCCGCTGAAGAAGTCACCCAGTACAGGCTGTGCTGCAAGACCGAAAACAGCACCTAAGATCGCAGTTCCCTGGAAGAGGACTTTACCGATATCGGTAGTTGCCGTGGAGCTTACGAGGACCCAGATAACTGCAATGAGGATTATCACGACCCTTATGATGTTCTGGGTGAAACGGATCGTGAGATTGTTCTTGGCTTTAAGTCTGTTTTTTACGAACTTGCCGTAGATAAGAAGGATTACCGTGGTAACC
>JAEFBC010000095.1 GCA_016292155.1 Saccharofermentans sp.
ATAGTGCTGCCAATACCTTTTTCTTCATTTTAAACACCTCCTCATGTTTAAATGCTGTCCGGCCATGCGCCTTTTTCAGCTTTTATACCTTAGATACAGATTGCGGATTGAAAATGTTGCACCCGGTTTTGGCAACTTATGTATCTTTACCGGCAACTTGTGTTAAGTCCTGTTGAACGGCCTTTTTGACTTTGTTATTGTCGTGCCAGCAAAGGGAAAAGGAGACAGAACATGATCAATATAAAAGGTGTAACTAAGAGTTTTTCGGATAAGCAGGTGCTTTCTGGGATAGATCTGGATATAAAACCCGGCATGATCTTCGGGCTGCTCGGACCGTCCGGTGCGGGCAAGACAACACTCATAAAGATAATCACGGGACAGATGGGGTTTGATTCCGGTGAAGTCACCGTTTTCGGGAAGTCCGCAAAAGAACTTACCGGTAAAGACAGGAAGCAGATCGGCATCATGATGGATGACCACGGGGTTTATGACAGACTTTCAGTTGCAGATAACCTTAAGATCTTCTGTGATATCTACGGCGTTGACCATTCCAGGATCAAACAGGTGCTTAAGGAAGTGGGTCTTTCTGACAGCGCGAAAAAACCTGCAATGAAGCTCTCGAAGGGAATGCTCGTAAGACTTAAGCTTGCAAGGGTCTTCATGGTATCACCGAAGATCTTATTCCTTGATGAGCCCACAAGCGGCCTGGATCCCATGACGATGAAATATGTGCATAAGCTCATCCTTGAGAAAAAGGCTTCAGGCGCAACGGTATTTCTTACCACGCACAACATGGAGGAAGCAGCGTTCCTTTGCGATGAGGTCGCGCTCCTTAACGAGGGAAAGATCGTGGAGCAGGGCGCGCCTAATGAGATATGCAGAAGATATAACCATCAGAAAAAGATAAAAGTTCATTTGTCGTCAGGCGAGGATATTGAACTTGAGCATGCCGCGGGTTCAACAGAGGTGATAGGCAGATTCCTTGAGAAAGGGATCCTCGAGACAATACACTCTTCAGAACCTACTCTGGAAAGTGTGTTTCTCGAACTTACAGGAAGAAAACTGGAGCAGGAAGAGGAGGCGTTATATGCGTAATATAGGGATAATAATAGGAAAACAGTTAAAGGATACATTTAAGAATAAGACGGTTCTTGTCCAGTTTGTAATGTTTCCTGCGATGACTCTTCTCATGGAAAACGCAATATCCATGCCCGGTATGCCTGAGAACTTTTTTACCAAGCTGTTCTCTGTCATGTATATGGGGATGGCGCCTCTTACCGCGGCTGCTTCCATAATCGCAGAGGAGAAAGAGAAGAATACTCTGCGCGCACTGACGATGGCAAATGTTAAGGCCTGGGAATACCTTGCTGGTGTAGGTCTTTATATCTGGGTGATCTGCATGGCAGGCGCAGGGATCATGGCAACGACCCTTCCGGCAGAAGGTATTCCGTTCTTCTTAAGCGTAATGGCCATAGGATTTATCATCTCAATTGCCGTCGGCGCTTCAGTCGGCGTGTTCGCACCAAACCAGATGGTGGCAACGTCGCTCGTTGTGCCTGTAATGCTGGTTTTCTCATTTGCTCCCATGCTCGCGATGTTCAATGATAAAATAGAAAAGGTCGCCAGAATCTTTTATACACAGCAGCTGCGTGACCTGATGAACCAAATGGCTTTTGATGGCATAAAGACAGAGAATGTGATCGTTTTAGTGATCAACGCTTTGCTTGCGGTAATGATCTTTTTCGCCGCCTTCAAAAGAAAAGGACTTGAATGATGAAGATCAATCTTGATATTGACGGCAAATATGACGATATAGAAGTCATAATCCGTGCGCCGCACCTTAATAACGACATCGAGAGGATGGTCGCTATGATGCGCATGATCGACATGCAGATAGCCGTAAGGAAGGACAATGAGACGTTCCTTCTGGACACGGATAAGATCCTGTATGTCGAAGCCGTGGACCGCAAGACATTCGTATACACAAACACTGATACCTATGAGTCCGAGCTTAAGCTCTATGAGCTTGAGCAGGAACTCGTTGAGCGCGATTTCCTGCGCATAAGCAAGCAGAGCATCGTGAACCTTAGGAAGATCAAGAGCCTTAAGACCGACGTTAACCGCAAGATAAGGATCACTCTGCAGAACGGCGAGCAGATCGTAGTATCGCGCATGTACTCCGATGAACTCAGAAGAAAGCTGGGGTTAAGATGATGGAAGAGAAGAAAAACATTTTCGATTATATAAGACAGCTGTTTGCGATCTACGGGGTTATGGTCCTGATATTTGTCGCATTTAATCTGATCGTAGGTGATGAAGCGAAAAGCATCTCCACGCTTTTCACGCTTGGCTCACAGGGGCTTTTATCTTCAACGTTGCTCCAGCTCCTGTTAATGGCTCTGATAATCACGGCGGCGCAGAATATATTCCTCACGGATATCCTTATAAAAAATCTTGCCCTGATAGTCCGCAATATCTTATTCTTTGTGACCATCATGATCGCTATCACCGCATTCGTTATCATCTTCGGGTGGTTCCCGATCGATAATGCTGCAGCGTGGATAGGATTCATCATTTCTTTTGCAGTCTGCACCGGAGTCAGCGCACTCCTTATGAGGCTTGAAGAGAATGCCGAGAATAAGAAGATGCAGGACGCGTTAAACAGGCTGAAAAAATAGTCCCACGATCAGACCATTTTAAGTTCCGGAAATATACCACTTTGAATTAAAAATTTGTATAATCAAATTGGTGGTTGTTTTTGCCTGCGTGCGTGCAGGGGTTATAAGGGAACAAGGGTTGATCAAAAATGGCTTTACTTAAGAGTTATTCCTGCGTTAAGTGTGGGGGTGTCCTGAACTTTGATGAGGGTCAGGAAGTTTTCGGCTGTCCTTTCTGCGGCGGCGAATTTGCTTTTACGGATTTCCACAGGGGAGATCTGATCAAACAGGG
>JAEFBC010000096.1 GCA_016292155.1 Saccharofermentans sp.
AGACTGCGGAAAGCATTGGGCAGATTATTACTATGAAGCAGTCGGAAAGCTTGGCTATATCGATACCAATTCCAAATGGTGCTCAGTATATGGACAGCGTTCAGCTTCAATGTTCGACCCCAGCGATTATGTTCAGTATTCATCATATGGTAAGGGCAGCAGTGAGATCTATTACCAGCACACGATTATGAAGGATCCTAATTCGACTGCTGCCGGTCAGCATAATGAGAACTGCAGCCTCGTGATATCGCAGAACAAGAAAAAAATCAGTTCATATTTCGTGTTCCAGTATGAAGAGGGAAACTTCTCTATGGGAGATGGGATTTCCGGCTACAAATTCATGTACTACATGAGTGTTGAAGCAAAAGACGGTGACTATTCCAAGGTGTTTGAATCTAAGGAAACATTGAAGAAGAATGCGCAGTTATGTCTGTTCGTTATGGGCGATGATGGTACAGGAACCGATGTATGGTCACGCAAGAAAGACGAAGAGCTCAAGAAGATGTTTGATGAGGTCCCGTTCACCACATTCTATACAAAGGATGAGTTCATCGACATGATCTGGAATGATTATCAGAGAATGTTTGAGAGCATGGACAAAGGCATGATCTGGATGAACACTTCGCTTGCTGACGCAGGAATCAAGTGGAAAAAAGAGGCCTGATTCAGGTTCTTTGTAGTTCATGAGAGGGGTTTGGGTTTCCAAACCCCTTTTTGGTTGACATTACAGGATTACACTATAAAATGAAAACTGTTTTCAAATTGATACCGGGAGGCTCTAATGGGAAGAACTAAGAGTGGTTCATATAATACTAAGCAGTCATGCGAGATCTTGAATTTCCTTAAGGATAATGCGGGATCACATTTTACGAGCCAGGAGATATCCGATCATTTCAGAGCACAGGGCATCAATATCGGACAGGCTACCATCTACAGGCGTTTAGACCGTCTGACCACTGATGGGCTTGTAAATAAATACATCATCGATGAGAAATCACCTGCATGTTATGAATACATCGGCACAGAACACTGCAAGCACGGCAACTGCTATCACATGAAGTGTGAGAAGTGCGGAAAGCTCATTCATCTGTCCTGTGACGAGATCAACGAATTTTTCGAGCATGTGTCATCTGAACACGGATTCGTGCTCGATCCCAAGCGTACGGTATTCTACGGTATCTGCGAAGATTGTATTGAATAATCCCTTTATCAGAGCATGTTTGCGCGCTTTGTCGCTTCTTCACGTCTGTGTTTGATCACGCGTGCGCGGAAGATCAGGAGCACGATCACGAGGAGAAGTATAAGTCCCGACAATACGGCGAACGTGACTAATATGCTCCTTACGTTAGTAAGGTTAGTGAGTTTTTCAGGGTTTACTTCGACGACACCGGCCTTTTTCTCGATCTCAATTACGAGCGTGCCGATGTGATACGTCTTATCCGAATATATCTTACATAGGGGCATTTCGAGGGTCTGACGGTCTTGTGAAGTGTCGATAACAGCCTTCGAAAAGTCGATCCTGTTCGTGCTTCCGAGCTGGGCTCTTGTGGAAGTCGTGGTAATGTACTGGTCCAGAATCATCTTCTGGCTTGCCAGATAGAGGTTGGTCTCCTTTAAAAGGCCGTTTATCTGCTGGTGAGCTTCGTCAATCAGCGGATCAAATTCGCTCTCGGTGATCTCAACTGTCGTAAATGTTGAGTATCCATAGTCGAAAAGCTTGATGAGGTCCGCATATCTGACATCTGAGTCAGCGGCATTGAAAACGCAGCCGACGAGAGTCCTGTTGTTTTTCCTTGCTGCGGCACAGAGTGTGTATCCCGCAGTGTCAGTAAATCCCGTCTTACCGCCCAGATAATATTCGTAACCGTACTTTGTCGTGTTTACGAATCTGTTTGCATTGGTAAGTTCTCTCTCGCTGCTGTATTTATTTGTGGCATTGATCGTGTAGTTCAATGTTTTCGCGATCTCAGGATACTTAGTGGTGGATACGGCCTCATTGAGGATAAGAGCCATATCGTAAGGCGTTGTGACGTTATCAGGAGTGGAAAGTCCGTATGCGGAAGAGAAGTGGGTGTTAAGGCATCCGATCTCAGAAGCCTTCTGGTTCATGAGATTGCAGAAATCGTGTTCTGTTCCGCCCATATACATAGCGAGTGCAAGGCTCGCGTCGTTAGCCGATTTAAGAACTGCGGCATAGATAAGGTCTTTTACTGAGATCTCTTCGCCTTCCTGAAGACCCAGCTTAACATAGGTCTTGGGGATACCCTTGATAGCTTCAGCCATTTCAGGGGTGATCGTTACTGTCTCAGTCTCGTTCAGACGCTCAAAGGCGAGGAGAAGTGTCATAACCTTTGTCATGGACGCAGGCTCTTTCTGAACATCGTAGTCTTTGCCTAAGAGAATGGTGCCGCTGTTGGCGTCGTAAAGAATATAAGATGCTGCATTTACCTTGGGTGCATCGTCGAGCTGTTCGCTGAGGAGATCTGTCTTTCTCTCGTTCGCAGTGATGATGCCGTCGTTGGGATCATCAGGGAAGTCCTCTGCCTTGACCATAGAGCCGGCAAAAGTCCATAAAGATGTTAATGTGAGAAGCAGTGCGGTAAAGCTTGCTGTTATCTTCTTCAAATTCAAATGCATAATCTCCTATTTTAGAATTGACCAATACATATTATAACTTCTGAGCAAAAAAACAAATAATTGGCGTACGTTATAATTTTTAATAAAAATAAAAGGTGATTTACTGTATAATTAGCGGGTAAATGGAAAGAGGCTTTAAATGACGATTATTAAGACTACAGTAAATGACAAGATCGATTTTGATTCTGCTGTAACCGAGCTTAGAGAGTATTTCTCCTCGTTAGGCGCGCGTAAGGGCAGAAGCTTAACTTACAATGTTTTGACCTATGGCTGCCAGCTGAATGAGTCAGATTCCGAGAAGCTCTCGGGCATGCTTGGTTCTATGGGACTTACTCCGTCTAAGGGCGGGGAACTGGACGATGCCGACGTTATCGTTTTCAATACATGTTCGATAAGAGAGAATGCCGACAGGCACCTTTTCGGCAATCTTGGTGTATTTAAGACGCTGAAGAAGAACGACCGTGATGTTGTTATCGCAGTCGGCGGCTGCATGATGAAGGTCCCGGAGAATGTCGAGAGGATAAAGAAATCATATCCTTATGTCGATCTCGTTTTCGATCCCCAGCAGCTGCACAGATTCCCCGTGCTCATGAGAGATGCCATCCGCAAGAACAAGCAGCTCGTAAATATCTCTGCTGATGACTATATTGCGGAAGACAACTTTTTCCCGATAGACCGTAAAAGGAAGTTCAGGGCGCTCGTTCCGATCATGTACGGCTGCAACAATTTCTGCACCTACTGTATCGTTCCTTATGCAAGGGGCAGGGAGAGATCCAGGGATTTTAAAGAAATAGTCAATGAGCTCGCTGAGCTTGCATCCCAGGGCTATAAGGAGGTCATGCTCCTTGGCCAGAACGTCAATTCATATAAGGGTGAGGGCGGTGAGACTTTCGCCGATATATTAAGAGCCGCTTCGGATTTTAAGGAGTTCTCGAGAGTAAGATTCATGTCTTCACACCCGAAGGACCTTTCAGATGAAGTAATCGACATCATGGCCACGAGACCCAATGTCGAGAAGCACCTGCACCTTGCCATGCAGTCAGGCTCAAATACTGTCCTTAAGGCCATGAACAGACCTTATACGATCGAGAGATTCCAGGAGATCGTAGACACATTCAGAGCCAGAGTTGAAGGCGGATCGCTTACCACAGACATTATCGTAGGCTTCCCTGGCGAGACAGACGAAGATTTTGAGCAGACGCTTGTTGCTGTTGATAAGGCAAAGTTCGATGCATGCTTTACTTTCCAGTATTCTGCAAGACCCGGCACCAAGGCTGCTGCATATGAGAACCAGATACCTTCAGATGTTGTGACAGAGCGCTTCGGAAGACTTACCGAATATACGAACCGCTATGCTGAAGAGTCCAATCTCAAGCTTGTCGGAAAGACGATGGAAGTGCTTATTGAAGGCATCAGCAAAGCAGGTGATATGACCTTCTCCGGAAGGACGATTACCAACCATCTTGTTAACTTCACTATTCCTGAAGAACTTGGCATTGATGTTGGCCCTGATTTTCTCGAGGGCAGGCTCTGCGAGGTCAGGATAGACCGCGCAAGACCTTATTCTGTTGACGGTATCCTCGTCAGCTTGAAGGGAGAACAGGCGTGACAGATAACAACGGTTTTGACGAGAATCACGTAAAAGCTGCGGGCCAGTTCCCGATGAGCCTTTCAGACTTGAAGCCTGAAGAGCTGTCTCCCATGATGCAGCACTATGCCGAGATGAAGGCAAAGTGCCAGGATTCATTCCTTCTTTACAGACTCGGAGACTTCTATGAGATGTTCTTCGACGATGCTGTTAAGGCGGCAAAGATATTAGAGCTCGCTCTTACCAGGAGAGACTGCGGATCAGGTTACAGGGCGCCCATGTGCGGCATACCTTTCCACGCATATTCATCTTATGCCAATAAGCTCGTATCTTCCGGATACAAGGTCGCCATCTGTGAACAGTTAGAAGATCCTTCTGTTGCAACAGGCCTTGTAAAAAGAGGAATTATCAAGATCCTAACGCCCGGTACCATTACCGAATCAGGCGGCCTTGAAGACCGTAAGAATAACTTCCTCATGAGCATTTACTGCGTCGGTTCGCAGTTCGGTGTAGCCTGTGCGGATATCTCTACGGGCGATTTCGAAGCTACACAGCTGACTCTTGCCGACAATGGCGAGCACCTGATAAATCTCATCGGCAAATACTCTCCTTCGGAGATCATCTATAACTCGAATTTTGAATCAACACCTGAGATGCAGACGATAAGGACAGGCACTGACATTGCGCTTACACGCCGCAATGACAGGGACTTTTCTGAGAGCGTTTTCAAGAACAGCGGAGCTGCAGTTCAGGATGCAAAGCTCTTCACAAATCCTGAGATGATGTACTGCGCATGCGCTGCACTGATCCTTTATGCGGAAGAGACGCAGACAGACAAGGTCTCTTATCTTGATGTCGTTAGGTGCTACAAGATCTCTGATACGATGGAGCTTGATATCGCTACTCGTACGGGCTTGGAGCTTACTTCCACGATAAGGACTAAGCAGAAGAAGGGCTCTCTGCTCTGGGCTATCGACAGGACTAAGACATCCATGGGCGCAAGACTTTTAAGAAAATGGGTCGAAGAGCCGCTTATATCCGTAAAGGCAATCAACAGAAGGCTTGATGCCGTTGAAGAGGCCAAGGATAAATACATGGCCCGTCAGCAGATCATGGAAGGCCTTTCAGGCCTTTACGATATCGAGCGTCTCGCAGGCAAGGTGTCTCTCGGCACATGCAATGCCAGAGATATGCTGTCTCTCAGGAATTCCCTGCGCAAGATCCCGTTCGTAAGAGAAGGCCTCGAAGAGTTTTCGAAGGGCCTGTTCAAAGAGATAAAGATATCCATGGATCCTCTTACGGATATCGCCGACCTGCTCGAAAAGTCGATCAACGAG
>JAEFBC010000014.1 GCA_016292155.1 Saccharofermentans sp.
CAGAAAAAACGCGATAGCCAGAGGTAAAAGACCCGGCGGATTTATCGCGCTCACCATCGTTTTGTGGATCGTAATGGAGATCATCGGCATGATCATCGGCATAATCGTAGCCGGATCTTTGTCGAATGGAGATATGTCAGATGAAACGAGTTTTAAATTTATCGCTATGATATTCGGAATAGGTTTTGCGGGACTCGGTGGCCTCATTTCTTTCCTGTGCGCGAAATTCGGTCCCAAGGGCGATTATGTTGATCCCAGCATCGCAGTAAATCCCCAGTATGGTGCACCGCCCTATGTTCCCGGAGGCACACCTGCTTACATGGCACCCCAGCAGCCCGTACAGCCTCAGGAATACGTACATGTAGATAACCCTTATCAGGCACCTGTTCAGCAGAGCACACAGTACTGCGAATTCTGCGGCGAGCCTCTTAAGCCCGGTTCGAAGTTCTGCGCTTCATGCGGAACGAAGATAAATTTCCCGGTTGGGGAGTAATCTGATCAGCAAGTAAAAATTCAACTGTAATACAGGCCCCTAAAAAAGGGGCCTGTATGATAGTAGTTGCGAAGTTTAATTCTTCCTGCGGATTAAAAAGATTTCGCTCACATAGCACGGGATGATGCCGATGCAGTAGCATGCGATGTCGACCCACGAAAAACCGGTTCCGATAATGATCCTTAAGAATTCATTCGTGATGCCGAAGCGGTCGCAAAAGCCCCACAGCTGCAGGAATTCGACGATAAATGCAAACACCAGAATGGCCGTCGGAATGACGAACCATTTCCCCTTTTTGGGTACAATGGTCCTTACGATCGTGTAGAGCAGTATGACGACCAGAACGTCGCCAAGATAGCTTCTTACCCAGCCGTGGGCAAAAAGTCCGATCAGCACTTCAATGCCGAGAAGAATAACCGATAGGATACCAAATATAAGACGTCTCAAACTATATACCTTCCTTCAGCAGATATTATACAGCCTGAAAGTCACCCGCAAACCTCTGTATTGTATAATGACAGCATTATGGTTCATGACATGACTAAAAAGGCAGTAGTTGCAGTAGATTCGTTCAAGGGAAGCCTTACTTCGATGGAAGCGGGTGAAGCCGTAAAGCGCGGCATTCTCCGCGCATGGCCTGATGCTGAAGTGACTGTCCTTCCGTTAGCTGACGGCGGCGAAGGAACGGTAGATTCGATAGCTCCTTTTATAAATGGAATAACAAGAACGGTCCCTGTATCAGATCCTCTCGGAAGGCAGATCGAAGCATCTTATATCTTCGATCCAGAAAGCAGGACAGCATATATCGAGATGGCAAAAGCTGCAGGGCTGACACTGCTGAAAGAAGATGAGCACGACCCGTATCTGACTACTACATACGGCGTCGGCGAACTCATGAAGGACGCCATTGATAACGGTGCGGGGAAGCTCGTTATCTGCATCGGCGGAAGTGCGACAAATGACGGCGGCGCGGGAATGCTTCAGGCACTGGGTGCCAGGCTTTTGGATAAGGACGGCAATGATGTCAGGCCGGGCGCAATAGGGCTTAAGGATCTCTATAAGGCTGATTTTTCGAGCCTTTTGGGCCGCGGCATTCAGGTAATAACTGCAAGCGATGTAACCAATCCTTTGTGCGGACCTGACGGTGCAAGTTTTGTTTACGGACCGCAGAAAGGCGCTTCGAAAGAAGCATGCGAAGCGATGGACGGATGGCTCAAAAACTTTGCTGAATTATCCGGCTTTGATCCTTTCGAAAAAGGCACCGGCGCGGCGGGCGGAATGAGCTTTGCGTTAAAGAATTTCCTCGGTGCGGAATTAAGGTCAGGTGCAAAGATCGTAATGGAGATAACAGGTTTGGAAGACCTTATCCGTGAATGCGATATCGTTGTGACCGGAGAGGGCAGGATAGACAGCCAGACGCTTAACGGGAAAGCTCCATTTATGGTCATGGAGGCGGGCAGAAAATACGGCAAGCCTGTTATCGGAATATGCGGTATCACAGGTGAAGGATACGAAAAATGCCTTAAGGCCGGCTTTACAAAGATCGTTCCGCTTATTCACCCGGTGATGGAGACAAGCGGAGCGGTGATCAGCGTCGAAGAGACTGTTGAGAAATTATTTGTTCAGGCAAGTGATCGCACTTTTTAAACTTGAAGCCTTTCCTGACTCCAGGAGATACTTTATTTTTGTCATGGAATGAGCATTCCTGTACTCTTCAGGAATATTACTGTCAATCTTTATGAGTTCTGACTTACGATCAGCAAGGCGGCTCTCGAGTTCCCGGTATTTCTTTCTAAGATCAGCCCTGTCCTGCAGTTCCTGATTGGTATACTCGACCAGACCATCATAATCTGCTCTGCTTGCTCTGATCGAATAGATCAATCCGAAGATGAAGATTCCAAGTGGAATGATGGCATAGAAGATAGTAAGGGCTTCCGGCCAGGGGAAAGGGTTGGAAAACCTGAAACAGGTGGCAAGCCAAAGCCAGAAACAAACAACAACAGCAATACCTGATGCCAGCAGAAATTTCCAGAAATAACGGAACGGGTTTGTAGGAGTCCTGCCATGAACTAAAGGCCGTGAGAGTTCATTCTTACAGTCACTGACCTCACTTTCGAGGTCGTTTAATTCCGTGTACTTTGTCTGAAGCGTTTCCACAAGATCCAGACTCTCTTTCAAAGACAGATCGGGTATTGGCAAAACCGCTTCTATCTTGCTGCCGCACTTGTTGCAATAGAGAGCGTCGTCTTTTAATTTGTTACCGCATTTTCTGCAGACAGACATTTCCAGGTTCCTCCCCATAAGGATTTAGGTACATATTATCAGCGTCGAAGAGACTGTTGAAGTTTTATTCTCTCAGGAGCGCAATAGCTTCCTGTATGTTTGAAGCTTTCCCCGTCTGAAGAAGAGTTTTTATCTGTGCCAGGACAGAGCCCTTTCTTAAGTATTCGGGTATTGCGGCTGAATCTTTGGCGAGGGCATCCTTTTTGACCGCCAGCTTGCTTCTTAGTTCAGCTGTATCCTTTTCAAGCTTTCTCATTTTTTCTATGGCCTGTTCATTA
>JAEFBC010000097.1 GCA_016292155.1 Saccharofermentans sp.
AGAGCAAAGCTTGCAAAGTATGAAGAAATGTATGCTAATCTTTCGGATAGAATAGAGGTTTTGAGCAAATAAACAAGGAGGAGTTATTATGGATAATGAACTCGGAAACAAAGAACTGATTGAGAAGCTCCCCAAAGAAGGCGTCCATTGCTACCCGGCTAACGCTTCGAAGATTGCAAGAAACAGGATCCTTTCTGTTATCTTCTTCGTACTTGGCGTATTCCTGGTACTCATCGGTCTTCTTAAGGTCAGCGACAACATCGTTAAACTTGCATTGCTCGTGGTCGGCGGAGTAAGCGCGATCGTAAGCATTCTTGTATTCGCTCAGTCATTCCTTATTGCGAAGTTCCGTGTTGCTGTAGATTACAACGAGAAGAACGTTGTTTTGAGATACCGTTATAGCAAGATCGCTATTCCGTTCGAGAATTTCGACGGAAGAGACGGAACACCTGACCAGGCTGAAGCTCTTATCGACAAGAACTTCAAGAAGGATGAGACATTCTATCTCGTACTTGATGACGTTTTCGAAGATGCCTGCTATCAGACATCTTCATCAGACCTCGAATCTCTTGATGATTTCAAGCAGCTCCGCGAAGAGGCTTTTGCAATCGCTGAAGCTTATGGTGCAAGGAACAGCAAGGACAAGGTTAAGTTCTACTATGAGAAGGACGAGGCTGATACAGGTTCTACTGACATCGACGCAGTAATCGAAGAGACAAAGGCTGAGAAGAAGGCAGAAGAAGAGGCAGAGGCTAAGAAGAGAGCTGAAGAAGCTGCTGCTGAGGCTGCCAAGGAAGCTCAAGAAGTTGCAGAAGAAGCAGCAGAAGAAGCTGCTGAAGCAGTAACTGAGGAAGCTGAAGAGAAATCCGAAGAATAATTTAATTTGTGCTTTTACTTAGAAGGCTGGCTCAAGTTTGAGTCAGCCTTTTTAAATGTCTTTTAACAGTTCTTTTTTCTCGGCGGCAGTAAGGTAACGCCATTTGCCGGTCTCAAGGTCTCCCAGCATTATGTTCATGAACCTTATCCTCTTAAGTTTTGTTACCTTGTAGCCTAAGTATTCGCACATCCTTCTGATCTGGCGGTTTAGTCCTTGGTGAAGGATTATCTTAAATGTTTTGTCACCTGCGGGCTTGATCTTGCAGGGAAGAGTCAATTGTCCCAGCACGGGTACGCCTGATTCCATCGATTTAATGAAAGCCTTGTCATAAGGGCGGTTCACGGTTACAAGATATTCTTTCTCGTGGCCGTTTTCTGCGCGGAGGAGCTTATTTACGATAGAACCGTCATTGGTAAGAAGGATAAGTCCTGATGAGTTCTTATCAAGACGTCCGACAGGGAAGATACGGTCATCAAACCCGATGTAATCTATTAAGTTTGAAGGGTCTCTCGTATCTGTCGTGCATGTGATCCCCAAGGGCTTGTTGAAAGCGATATAGACCATGTCATCTTCGGGTGTGACTTTACGGCCGTTTACTTCAACAACATCGCAGTCAAGGACTTTGCTGCCCTGGACAGCAACAACACCATTGATCGTGACTTTACCGTTTTCAATGAGAGTGTCAGCTTCGCGTCTTGAGCAAAGACCTGATGAAGCTATATATTTGTTCAGCCTTATGCCTTCGGAATCAGTCCCAGACATCAGGAACCTCTGCCTTTGTCAAAGTGAACGTGAAGGTTGAGCCTTCCTCATACTTACTGTTAACGGTAATAGTCTCACCCATGTAAGTAAGAAGCTCTTTTGCGATCGAAAGACCAAGACCGGAACCCTTCTTGCCGCGGGCTCTGTCTGCCTTAAAGAATCTGTCGAAGATATGGCCGATATCATATTCGTGGATGCCTTGGCCGGTATCAGCTACAGAAATATATACCTTTTTCTCAGCTTCGATATAGTCGGTAAGAATAGTGATGCTCTTACCGCTTGGTGTGTACTTCTTGGCATTGTCCAAAAGGATAACGAGGATCTGTTCAACACGGTCAGGGTTACCCATAACTGTAGGGAGGTCGCCGTAGTTGTTCTGGACTGAGAACTTGATGCCGGCTTCCTTCATGATCGGCTTGAATCTGATCTCGATATTGGAGATAAGGTTATTTAAGTTGAAAGGGAACATCTTAAATGCAAGCGTTCTCGACTGGAGCTTGGAGAGCTCTAACATGTCGTCGATAAGACGGGAAAGTCTCATTGTCTCGTTTAAGATGATCTGATAGTAACGCTGACGGTCCGTTTCCTTCTTTACCATTCCGTCAGAGAGAGGCTCGATAAGACCTCTTAAGGTCTGCAGAGGCGTACGGAGCTCGTGAGAGATGTTAGCAACGTAGTCCTGACGGAATCTCTCGTTCTTCTGCTCTTCGAAAATATCACGGATGAAGCCCGTAGCACCAATGACCTTAGTGTTGTCAGTGGAATCGTATTTAGGAATGATCGTGCACTGGTAAGCGTAGTCTCTTGTGTCGATCTGTCTTGTCTTTGTCTCGCCGGTTGCGATGCAGTCTTCGAAGTCTGTCCATACGTCATCGAAAGGAATGAGCTGGAGTCTTTCTGTGAACATGTTGTTCTTTTCGGCACGGTCAAAGATCTTATGAATAGCCTTATTTGTCGTGACAGGAACTGCTTTGCTGTCGACTACTACGATACCGTCTGAAATAACGTCGAAGATATCCTGCAGCTGGTTACGCTCGGCAGTAAGGTCACTGATGGATTTTGAGAGTCTGTCGGCGAGGAAGTTGAATGACTGGCCGAGCTCACCGATCTCGCCTTTATGCGATTCGTCAGCCCTGATGCTGAAGTTGCCCTTACCGTATTCCATAGCGACTTCGTTGATCTTCTGGAGCGGGAGGACCATTCTGCTGACAAAGGCATAGGCAGGAACGAGCATCGCACAAGCAGCCATCAAAGTCGAGAGCAGAAGGATATTCAAGTATTTGTTGATCAGGCCCTCGTACTTATCAAGCCTTGTAAAAGAATAGAGATAGTAGGTGTTCTCATAGATAACTACAGGGAATCTTGAAATAACCACATTGTTGAAGTCGTCGATATAGAACTGCAGACCGTTAAGGTCGTCGTATGCCAATGAATTAAGCGAAGGGAAAATCTCAGCAGTAGTGGTAGGTCCGATGCTCCTGTGTTCGAGGCTCGTGGAATTTACTATTTCGTTTTTGGCATTCAGCAGATAGTAATCATGCCCGGTTGAGTAGGTCGATTCAAAGAAGAACAGCCTGAAGTCAACGTTCTCCAGATATTCAGGGTGATTTGTGAAGATCTCTTTGTACTTTAAGTCGATCTGAGTGGCATTATCGACTTCCGAAGACATCGTAGACAGTCTTCCGGCAACAACGAAGGCAATTGTCGCAAGTATGGCGGAAGCCACGAGTGACAATACGACAAGAGACATTGTTCGCTTAAGAAGCGTACTTTGGAACATTTACGAGACCTCGAATTTGTAACCGATACCGTATATTGTCTGGATGGACCAGCGTGCATTATCGTAAGTGATCTTCTGTCTGATCCTCTTGATATGCGTATCTACCGTTCTTGAGTCACCGTTGTAATCAACGCCCCAGACGGATTCCAATATCTGGTCTCTGCCGAAAACCTGTCCCGGATGTGAAGCGAGGAGATAAAGGATCTCAACTTCCTTAGGGGTGCAGGGAACATTCTCACCGTTAGACTTAACGGAATAATTGTTGAGGTTGATCTCAAGACCGTCGAAAGAAAGCAGTGAAGAAGGCTTCGGGGAATCTCCGAAACGGCGGAGAACGGCCTTAACACGTGCAATAACCTCACGGGGAGAGAAAGGCTTGACGATATAGTCGTCTGCACCAAGCTCAAGACCAACGATCTTATCGATCTCTTCGCCCTTTGCCGTAAGCATGATGATGGGCGTAGCCATGGTCTTTCTGATCTCGCGGCAAACATCAAGGCCGCTCATCTCGGGCATCATGACATCCAGAAGGATAAGATCAGGCTTGGTAGCCTGAGCCATTTCAAGAGACTCTCTGCCGTCATAGGCATCAGAGTGAGTGAAATTATCATTGTCGAGATATAAGCCTAAAGATTCGTGAACGACCGGATCGTCATCACAAATTAAGATATTAGGTGCAACAGCCATATTAGATTCCCCCGTTAATATAGTAAATATTATATTATTCTTCATGAAAAAAGTGCAATCGGTTTTGAAAAATCAAATAGAATTATTGTTTTTATTGTCATTTTACTGAATTCAATATAAAATTTATGAATACCTGATTAAGGGAGGGTACATTAGTGAAAACCAAATTTTATAAGAAAGCTTTATCCGCTGTTCTTACCTGTGCTGTTTTATTGAGTCTTACGGGTTGTATTGAATTTGACGGCGGTAAGAAAGCTGTTATCGAGGCAGCAGGCGTTCTGGCCGAGAATATGGCTTCAGCAGATGCTGCAACTCTCATTAAGAACTCAAGTCTTGATAAGAAGAGCAAGGATGCTGCCGCATTGACGGATATCCTTAATCTTGATGGCAAGAGCGATGAGGAAAAGGCTTTCTATGAAGCTGTTGAGAAGACTATTGAGTACGAGGTTGACGAGGAATCCTTCTCATCCAAGAAGGGTCAGGCAACTATCGACATCATTTTCACAATGGCTGATTATGAGGAAGTCCTCAAAGAGAAGTTTACAAAGATCGATGACCTTAAAGACGCTGTAAAGAAGGCTGACACTAAGGAAATCAAGTTCACAGCTGAGTTTATCAAGGAAGACAAGGAATGGGTTGCAGACAATGTCGGCAGCAAGAAGTTCCTGAAGATCTACGATTACAGAACGGCTAAAGTCGATCTTGCACTCACAGCAGATATGGTAAAGGGCTTCATCGATAAGAATATGAGCTCATTCTGGCTCGCTGAGGGCGGCAAGTATGTTGATACGATCTTTATCGAGTATTCATACTATTTTGATTCTGCTGTCGTTGACTATAAGGACCGCGGTGTAAAGCTCTACTTCAAGCTTTCCAAGGATGGCAACGAGGTCTTCACAGGCGAAGATCAGATCTTAGGCGATTCCACCATCGTTACATGCAAGGTCTCCAATGAACAGCTCGGCCTTAATAAGACTGCTTTCCTTGATGCAGGAAGCTATAAGATCGACCTTTACATGAAGGGTGATGCCGGAGATGAACTTATCGATACAGTATCCATTAATGTCGAGAAGACACCACCGAAGAATACGGGCAAAAATAATTCCGGTGCGCTCCCCGGCGAAGGCAGCTACTTCACATTCAGAAATGCTGAATTCAGACAGCATGTTAAGGCTTGCGGATGGCTTAACAACGATAACTGCAAGACAAGTGCCAATACTTACAACAAGAATGTTAAGAAGCTTACTTTCTCCATCCAGGTTGATGATCTTAATATGGCAGAGGTAGATTACAAGTACTACTATTCAGACAAGACAGATTCTGATTCTTTGAAGAATGCCATGAAGAATGCGATCTACACAGGCAGTGCAAAGCCTAAGAAGTTCACAGAAGGAATCTTCTATGATTTCGATTATCAGGTAGATCAGGCTAAGCTCGGTATTTACCTTGTAGCTATTTACGAGAAGGGCACAAATAATCTTATCTGTCTGGCATATGTCGGCGTTTCTTAAGATTCTGCCTAATTGTATTAAACTGTTTTTGATATAATGAGCTAAATAAGGTGGCGCCTTCATAAAAGAGGGCGCCACTTAAATGTGAGGTAAAGTGCTTTAATGCGTATATTTAAAAGGACATTAGCGGTATTGCTTATCGTCTGTTCTATATTATCTGTCACAAGCTGTGGGGAAAAAGAGCCTGCAGATCATGGGATGGAGCTTTGCAATGCATTCTGCAAGGACATATCTTCCGGCGATGCTTCCAAGCTCATTACATATTTCGATGATGCTTCTGTTACACAAGATCAGTTAAATGAGATTATATGTCCTTCTGACAGGAACATAGCTCAGCAGGAATATCTGAATGTTGTAAGAAAGACGATATCTTATACGATCCAGGAACCTGTCTATGATCCTGCTGCCAAGCAGTCTACAGTATATCTGAACTGGCAGATCGCAGATCTTGATGATCCTTCGGTTAAATCCGTATCTTCTATGGAAGAACTGGAGAAGGCTCTTGTTGAAGCTCCCAAAAAGAATATCACTTCCTATGCAACTGTGGATCTTAACGGTGAGACTCCCAAGATCACAAATCCTATGGATGCAATAGCTGCTGTTTATGAATTTGCTTCAGGTGATTACGGAGTAATGCCCGGCAATATATCTGATTTCTTCAGCAGCGGAGACTGGATCCTTGCACCCAGAGACGTCTATATCAATGCGGAAAAGATCGCTATGGATATCAGTTTCAAGCCTGAACTCTTAGACTATAAATTCATTCCCGGGATCAAATATGCAGTAAAAAGGGGAGAGGAAGAGCTTTATACTTCCGGCATTATCCGTCTGACCGAAGCAGGCTTAAAGCTTGATTTTACTGCCAAGAACAATGAATCTTCCTTTAATGAGAACGGCTATCTTACTGACGGAACTTATGAGTTCCTGATAGAAGATGAATATGGAAACGAGATCAAATCCTATAAATGTAAAGTCGAGACGAAGACTTACGAGAAGGAAACGATATCTTTCAAGAATAATAAGAATGATTTCTATCTGACCAATCTTGTCTATGAGATCAGGGATGATGACTTGAAATCTCTTACTTATCCCACGAAGACAGGCTGGTGGGATTACGACGTAACCTCAGTGGGCAAGAGCGCTTTTGCTTCAAATACCAAGACTCTTGCCTTCTCATGGTCGGTAAATACTGACATTGAGAAAGAACTGTATTACGATTACTATTACAGCAAGGATCCTGACTTTAAGGACATAAACAAGGCAACTCCCAAATATTCAGGTTCCTGCAAGCCTACTGTATATGATGACCAGTCCTGCTACGACCTGGATTATTCGGCAGATAAGTTTGAGCCCGGTTTCTACGGACTCGTTGTATACGGCGATGCTTCGAAGACACACATCGTTCTTACTGCCGCATGCATTGTCGTAAAGGAGACGAGCCAGGCTGTAAACGGTCAAAACTGATATGAGGTCTAATGGTTGAACTTAAACCACAGTTTATCAGGAGAGTATTAGCGGCAGTATTGTCGCTTTCTCTGCTTTTTGGGATAACTTCGTGCGATATCCTTGTAGAGGAGATCCTCGAGGCCTATAACAGCCATGAGACTGATGATATTAATTCTGTAAACGCGACAGAAGAGACTTTCGAGTCATTAGAGCCCACAGGTTCTTATACATCTGACACGGCGGAAACAACTGAACTTACGGTTAACTTTGTAAAGAGCAGTTATGTTTATTCTGTCTGGTATGATGTAACGTCCGATAACCCTGCTGATTACAGCTCGATCGCTTCGGAGAAAGCCTTTGCACTTAAGGGCGTTTTCTATTTCTCGTCGCCTCTTACCGGCACATTTGAAGCAAGGATCCTTAAAGACGATGAAGTTGTTCTTACCAGAAACGTTAATATGTACGATAATGTAACTGCCGAGGCCGATTTTTCGGCCGGTCTTGAAGGTCTTGGAACCTTTGAACCGGGCGATTATACTGTTGAGTTGTACTATAACGGCGAATTTATAGCGAATACCGGTGTTATGAGGGTCAAATAATATGTTCATTTCGGGCAATTGGAAAGATTATGAGCTGATCTACTGCGGTGGCGGCGAAAAGTATGAACGTTGGGGCAACGTCACGTTAAGACGCCCTGATCCCCAGGCTGTATGGCCGGTCATAAAAGACGGCAGGGAGATCTCAATGGATGATCTCGAAAAGCCCCATGCCTTCTACACCAGAAGTGACAAAGGCGGCGGAGCCTGGACCAAGCAGAAGAGTTTTCCTTCCACATGGAAGATCAGCTACGATTCGCTGGGCAAAAAACTGACTTTTATCATAGAACCCACTGCATTTAAGCACACGGGACTTTTCCCTGAGCAGGCTTCGAACTGGGATTTCTGCGGAGATCTTATCGAGAAGGCAAAGGCTTCAGGCAAGAAGGATATTAAGATCTTAAACATGTTCGCATATACAGGCGCACAGACTTTGGCCTGCGCGGCTCACGGAGCCGATGAGGTCGTTCACGTCGATGCTTCCAAGGGCATGATCGCCAGAGCCAAGGAGAATATCAAAGAATCCGGCCTGGAAGATAAATATGTCAGGTTCATCGCCGAAGACTGCATGAAATTCGTTGAGCGCGAGATAAGAAGAGGCCGTAAATATGACGGCATCATCATGGATCCTCCGTCATACGGAAGAGGACCTTCGGGAGAACTCTGGAAGCTTGAGGATTCTTTCTACGATCTCGTTAAGCTCTGTGCTAACCTCATATCCGACGATCCGCTTTTCTTTATCGCAAGTTCATATGCCACGGGCATTACGGCCCAGGCATCTGGCCAGATATTAAAACTCGCCATCCCGGGCGGCAAAGTCGACGCAGAAGAGCTGATGCTCCCGGTATCTAAGATGGGCGTTCTTTTGCCCTGCGGACAGACGGCAAGATGGACAGCCAGATAATCACTATATCAGGCGGCGTAAAGATCCTTTACGAAGATAACCACATAATCGTGGCTATCAAGCCATCAGGCGTGCTGTCTCAAAGTGACGGCAGCAATGCCCCTGATATGCTTACGATCCTTAAGGCTTACATCAAGGAGAAGTACCAAAAGCCCGGTGAAGTCTATCTGGGACTTGTTCACAGGCTCGACAGACCGGTATCGGGTGTCATGGTTTTCGCGCGCACGAGCAAAGCTGCTTCAAGACTCTCTGAACAGATAAGGCAGAGAAAGGTGGATAAGATCTACCGCTGTGTCGTTAACGGCGTCCTTGAAGGCGAGGGAAGACTGGAAAACTACATTTCCAAGGACGAATCCAGAAATATCGTAACTGTATCTGACAACGAAAAGCCCGAATTTAAGGCTTCCTACCTCGATTACAGGGCTCTGGCTTCAAAAGAAGGGCTCACAATGGTTGAAGTAAAGCTCGGAACGGGCAGATCCCATCAGATAAGAGCCCAGATGGCTCATAGCGGACACCCGCTTATAGGCGACCAGAAGTACGGTAAAAAGGATGAGAGGACAAAAGATATTGCGCTCGAAGCTTACAAATTGTCGTTCGAACACCCTGTAAGGCGCGAATTTATTGCATTTGAGGCCCCGATTCCTTCAGGATTTCCGTGGAGCCTGTTTGCTTGACTTTAAAGCCCCTTAATATATATAATTTTAACTTGCAAAATTATATATAAAGGTGAAGCAGGTTTATGTACAACAAAGTTTCAAAAGACCTCAATTTCGTAGACAGAGAGAAGAATGTTCTCGATTTC
>JAEFBC010000098.1 GCA_016292155.1 Saccharofermentans sp.
CGGCCGACGAGACTTGAACTCGTATGGAATTACCCACACGCCCCTCAAACGTGCGCGTCTGCCAGTTCCGCCACGGCCGCATATAACCGCTTGTGAGCAAGCCTTGTTATTATAGGGTTTGATGTTTGGAGTGTCAAGTGCAAATTTGCAATTTCAAAAAGATATTTTTAAGCCTTATATCTGGGGCTTTCTGCGCTCGTAATAGAACATAAACTGCTGCATTATTCCTGCTGTGTCAGGGTAGGGCGTGCAGTCGAAGTGTCCGTTGTAATATCTGTCTTCGATCCGCTGTATCCAGACGTCCACAGGAAAGCGTCCTGTCCTCGCGAACGCGAAAAGCATTACACAATTGGCAACCTTCGTTCCGACGCCGTACATGGCCGTCAGAGCCTTATAAAGAGCATCGTCAGAAAGAGATGAGAGTGCATCAGGATCCAATTTGCCTGAACAGAACTCTTCAGCTGCTCTGGCGATGTAGGGAGCGCGGTATCCCACACCGGTATTTTCGAGGTCCTTGAAGGGAAGCTTATTCAGTTCTTCAGGAGTGGGGAAGGCGTAGTATTCCTTTTCGAGAGGGGCAACAAAAGGATCTTCGAGCTTAGGCGCCTTTATCTTCTTGCCGCAGAGCTTCGAAATGCGCTCGACAGAAGTCGTTATAGACGGGATCGAGCGCCTTTGGGAGATTATGTAGCTGATCGTGGTTTCGAAAATATCCTGCTTTAAGATCCTTATGCCTTCACCGAACTTAGCTGCCGCCATAAGATATTCATCGTTTTTATCGATGGATCTGACGATCTTGCCGTAATCGCGGCCCAGATCAAGATAAGGCTTCCAGATGTTTTCGAAGTCATTCTCATCGCACGAGAAAGCAAAAGTATCCTTAGCTGTTTTCGCAATCTGAAGATACCTGCCGTAAGCGACCAGCTCAACGTGGGAATCATCTATAACCTTTATCCTGAATGCCTGGCCGGAATCGGCAACTTTCAGAAGATCCAGAAACGGTATCTTAACGGTTACCATTATTCTTATCACCTAATTTGAAGTAATTGCTCAAGGTGCACACGATAGCACCGTTGTAGAGCTTTACACGCTTGTCGGCCTTGTGTCCCGTTGCCTCTTCGAAAGCGTTCTCAGGCGTGATCACAGAGAGCCTTAAGCCCTTTTTGCAGAAACCGTCCTTAGTAAGGTAGTTGCGGTCGATGAGCTTATAGATCTTTGCCGCGTCCTCAGGCGTCATGAGACGTCCGCCGTAGGGAGGGTTGGTGATAACAAGCTGCCTGGGAAGTCCTGTAAGCTTTTCCAGATAATCCGGAAGCATTTTCGCTGCGTCGCAGATCCTGAACTTTGTGTGGGCGCCGACACCGGCAGCTTCAGCATTGCGCTTGGCTGATTCGATAGCCTTGGGATCTATATCCGAACCGAAGAAGTAGCAGTCGTCCATGGGCTCGGTATCTTCGTTATCCAGAGCCTCCTGGAGTGCTCTCCTGTAAGGCTCCTTGCCGATGTAGGGGAGATCTTCGTAAGCAAAATGTCTGTCCCTTCCGGGTGCTATTCCGCAGGCTGTCCTTGCAGCCTCGATAACGATAGTACCTGAACCGCAGAAAGGATCGACAAGCGCCTCGTTGCCGTAAGGCCTGTATTTGGCGTATGTGAGCATGCCTGACGCCAGAGTCTCTCTTATAGGTGCTTCATGCGTCAAAGGCCTGTAGCCGCGTTTATGGAGTCCTGCGCCCGTTGTATCGATCATGAAACGGCAGATGTCGTTTACGATGCCGAACTGGATTTTGACCGTGCCCATCTCTTCGTTCTCGCTGATCACAGTATCAGCCGACAGGCCTCTTGATACAGCAAGGCTCTCCGCAATTGCCTTCTTGGCGAGCTTCTGAAGGGCAGGGATGCCGTATAACTTGGATTTCCTCGAGAAACCGTTTATAACGAATGCCCAGCCTGCAGGGATAAAGTCAGACCATTTGATAACCCTGCAGCCTTCGAAAAATGCATTAAAGTTCGTATCCGCGTCATCCGAAGCGCCGCAATTAAATTCGCCTGCTTCGAAAAAGATCCTCTCAGCATGCTTTACCCACATATTAGCGCGGGCAACGTCAAAGAAATCCCCCTCCAGAGTTACAACGCCGTCATTTACGGAAATACGTTCCTTGTCATAACCCCTGTCCAGGAGATCGCCTTTTGTGGGCGATTCAAGCCCGAATAAAGTAGTAAGTATTATTTTCATAAAAGAAATTATAACAAACCTTATATATATTAGTTAGCCTTATTCCACGGAGGATGGACGACAGGGCTCCGGGAACGGCTAGAAATCAAATTTTCTATATTTTTCGAAAATATAATAAAAAATCGAAATTTCTTATTGACATATTGTACTGCTTTGTGGTTATAATGATTGGTTTGCAAACCGAAACACTTTGAAAGGTTAAAGATGGTGGTTTTATGAAGATGGAAACACCTAATGTAGGAGTGGTTCGTTTCAATGAATCAGATGTTATCGTAGCAAGTGGGGGTCCGCGACCGGCTCCGGTTCCGACACTTTACAGAGCTACAGTCAGTGGCTTTGCCAATTCTGTTTCTGAAGATGGTGAAGTTACATTCCGGGGCGTAGCGTATAAAGATGCTGCTCCATTGAATGAAGCTTTGGCTTCTCACGGATTATCCGGA
>JAEFBC010000099.1 GCA_016292155.1 Saccharofermentans sp.
CAGGTCTTCTGATGTCGTCAACGAACTGGAGACCCAATACCTGAGGGCTCTGTCTGAGCCACCAGTTATCAGCCTTCTGGCCTGCAAGTCTTGTGCAGTGGATTCTGGACTGCTGTCCTGCACCGATACCGATTGCCTGACCGTCCTTTACGTAGCAGACGGAGTTGGACTGTGTGTACTTAAGAGTGATGAGGGAGATCAGGAGGTCGATCTTCTTATCCTCAGGGATGTCCTTAGTGTCAGTAACGATGTTGTCCAGGAGAGCGTGATTGATCTCGAACTCATTTCTTCCCTGCTCGAAAGTAACGCCGAAGACGTCCTTTGTCTCGATCGGAGCGGGCTTATAAGAAGCGTCGATCTTGATTACGTTATATGTACCCTTTCTCTTTGTCTTAAGGATCTCAAGAGCTTCTTCTGTGTAGTCGGGAGCGATGATGCCGTCAGATACTTCTCTTGCGAGCATTGTTGCTGTGATAGCGTCGCAAGTATCGGAAAGTGCTGTAAAGTCGCCGTAAGAAGACATTCTGTCAGCGCCTCTTGCTCTTGCATAAGCGCAAGCGATGGGAGAAAGTTCGCCAAGATCGTCTACGAAATAGATCTTAGCTTCTGTCTCTGTAAGGGGCTTACCTACTGCAGCGCCTGCAGGTGAAACGTGCTTGAAAGATGTAGCTGCGGGAAGACCTGTAGCTTCCTTTAACTCCTTAACAAGCTGCCAGCCGTTGAAAGCGTCAAGAAGGTTGATATAACCGGGCTTGCCGTTCAATACTGTGATGGGAAGCTCTGATCCGTCCTTCATGAAGATCCTGGAAGGCTTCTGATTGGGGTTGCATCCGTATTTGAGTTGCATCTCGTTAGACATTGTCGTTCTCCTTTTACTGATTCATTGATTAAACGTTCTTGTTTACGATTCTTGTCTCTGCTTCGCCTGTTGCTATGTCGATGTAGCGTACGAAAAGAGATACCTTGTTGTCTTCGTTAAGGCTTGTCCATACTTCGTTTGTGAAAGTATCGATATCACCTGAGAGTTCTACCTTCTCAGGCTCGCCGTCGAAAGACGGGAGCGGGCTGCCGTCACCCATGTATGTGTGGATGAATCTGCCGATGCCGGCCTTGGGATTTGTATATGTGAATGTGTGGCGCTCGCAGGAATCAGGATCGCCGTCATCGCTCTTAAGGATGGACATAGCGAAATTGTATGTACCGTTCTCAACGTGCATGATTCCGGAGATTCTCGGAGTATAGTTCGGAGCGTCGTCTTCGAACTCTCTTCCTCTCAAGGACTGCTCGAAAGTCATCTGCTTGTCCATGAGCTCATAGATGGTGTCTGTCTGATCACCGTTTGTAACGATAGTCTTGTTGCCAAGAACTCTTACGGGTGAATAAATGATAAGGTGCGGATCTGTAAGAAGTGAAGGATCAAAAGCCTCTGTCTTGATTCCGTCTTCTGTTGCCGTGAATACTCTGTTTCTTGAGTTAACGCTTCTTCCCATGATGAAGTAAGCTGTAACAGCATACTTGCCGTCATCGGACTTACCGATTACGATTCCTCTTCCGGGATAAGCATTTTCCTTTAAGATCTTGCCCAGGTTCTGTGTGATCATATAGCACCTCCAAATTTTAATAACTGAATCATTTTATGTAACAGATGTTGTTCTTTATCTCGACCTTACCGTCAGCGATAAGTCTTATTGCCTGCGGAAGGATCTTCCATTCGCACTGTTCCATTATCCTTCTCTGCAGGACCTCGGGAGTATCGTCAGGCAGAACATCTACGGCCTTCTGAAGAAGGATCGGTCCTTCATCGTAATTCTCGTTTACGAAATGAACCGTTGCACCTGACACCTTAACGCCCTTTGCAAGAGCAGCCTCGTGAGGTCTTATGCCGTACATGCCTGCGCCGCAGAACGAAGGAATAAGAGCCGGATGGATATTGATTATGCGGTTGGAATATTTAGCAACGACCTTAGGTCCCATCAGAGAAAGGTATCCTGCCAGAACGATAAGTTCCGCACCGGAATCATCAACAGCCTTAACGACTGCCTCATCCCATGCCTCAATGGAATCAAAGTCCTTTTTGGAGACTACAACAGACTTGATGCCGTTATTTGCGGCTCTTTCGAGCGCATAGGCAGTCTTTGAAGATGACAGTACGAGAACTATCTCGATATCCTTTAAGATACCATCCTTAGTGTTGTCGATAATGGCCTGAAGATTAGTTCCGCCACCTGACACAAATACCGCAATCTTCATTATTCAGTCTCCTGTAAGTATTAGTTGTATTTAACCTTGTGAATAGTATCCTCATCATCCTCAGGCTTGCCGGCGATGAAGTTGCCGTCAAAGCATGCAGAGCATACATCGCAGTCAATAGTGTTAAGAGATGCTCTCAAGGACTCAAGGCTGATGTAAGCAAGTGAATCAGCACCGATCATGTCACGGATCTCTTCAACTGACTTTGAGCTTGCTGGAAGCTCTGTCTCGGAAGAAGCGTTAACGCCGTAGCAGCATCCGAACTTAACCGGCGGAGAAGCAAGTCTTACATGAACTTCAGAAGCGCCGTTCTCTCTTAAGAATGAGATGATGTGCTTTGTTGTGGTACCTCTTACGAGTGAGTCGTCGACTATTGCGATCCTCTTGCCCTTGATAGCTGTTCTAAGAGCTGCGAACTTCATTCTTACGGCAAGCTCTCTCTGCTGCTGTGTGCTCTTGATGAATGTTCTTCCTACATATCTGTTCTTCAAAAGACCTGCGCCGTACTGGATTCCCATGCCTGCTGCGAAGCCTTCTGCAGCTGCATTACCGGAGTCAGGTGCACCGATGACGAGATCAACGTCAGCAGGGCTCTCCTTGGCAAGAGCCATACCTACTCTGTATCTTGAATCGAAGATGGACATCTTGTCGATAACAGAGTCAGGTCTTGCGACATAAACATATTCGAAAACGCAGACCTTAGCATCCTTCTTTTCGGTTGCTTCGTTATAGAGCATTGAGCTCATGCCATCCTTGGAGATAGTAATGATCTCACCGGGCAGGAAGTCTCTTATAGTCTCGCATCCGATAGCGTCGAGTGCGCAGGATTCGGAAGAGATATAGTACTTGTCACCTAACTTGCCGAGGATCAAAGGTCTGATTCCGTAAGGATCTCTTACGCCGATGAGCTTGTCCTCAGTCATGAAGATCATGGAGTAAACGCCGTGGATCTCCTTCATTGTCTCAAGGATTGCGTGCTCGCAGTCCTCTGTTCTGATCCTGTTTCTCGAGAAGAGTGAGAGGATGATCTCAGAATCTGTATTTGTCTGGAAGATAGCGCCCTGGTCCTTAAGCTCTTCTCTGATCTTGTTTGCGTTCATGATTACAGAATCAGAAGTAAGGGCGATATTGCCTACTCTGGACTTAATGGAGATGGGCTGGATGGCATCTGAACCGTTCTCTCTGGGAGAACCGCCTCTTGCGTGTCCGATTGCGCATGTTCCTGCGAGTGCGGATAGTGTAACCTCATCGAAAACATCGGTAACAAGACCTGCTGCCTTGTGTACCAGGAAAGAACCGTCGTCATTAACTGCGATACCGCAGGATTCCTGTCCCCTGTGCTGTAGTGAGAAAATACCATAGTAAGTATCTCTCGTTACGTCCTGTTTGCTTCCTTTGATGTCATAACATCCGAAAACTCCGCTCATGTGCTTTTAGCCGTCCTTTTTCTCAAAGTATCTATTGATAATGATTTCTCAGTATCTGTTAATTCATTTCAGCGATCTTCTGCTGAAGTCTTGCGTCTCTCTCCTCAACTGAGGATGCGAGGCTTGCCTTGTAATCCTTGATCTTCTGCATAAGCTCAGGATCAGACAAAGCGAGCATCTGGCATGCGAGAATGGCAGCATTGGAGCCGCCGTCTATTGCAACTGTTGCTACAGGAATACCTGTAGGCATCTGAACTGTTGCATAAAGAGCATCAACGCCTGCGAGAGCGCCGCCCTTGCAGGGTACGCCGATTACGGGAAGAGCCGTATTTGCAGCAAGAACGCCGCCTAAATGTGCAGCAAGACCTGCTGCAGCGATAATTACCTTGAATCCTTCAGCTTCTGCGCCTCTGGCAAGAGACATAGCCTTATCAGGTGTTCTGTGAGCTGATGCAACTGTTGCCTTAAATCCGACACCGAACTTATTTAGCATCTTGAAGCAGCCTTCCATTACGGGAAAATCGGAATCGGAACCCATTACTACCAAAACTTTGCAATCAGCCATAATCTGCACCTGCCTTAATTATTCATCGCCCTGCGCCCAGTTTAAGCGCTTCATGACCCTGAAATAGTCTTCAGATTCCCATACGTAAGGCTTGGGGCAGAAGTCATTTCCGGGTCTTGTCGATGTTTGAGAATAAGGATAAACCCTCAGTCTATAGTCTACGCATTTAGAGCCGTCCCCGTCCATAATAAAATCGCATTGAATTATTACAGAATCAGGGTCTGTTAATGAGTAATTTCCACCAAAACAAAAGTTCGAGAGCGAATAGAAGATGTAATGACCGTTATACTTCTCTATCGGCTGAAGGCGGTGCGGGTGTGTTCCGACAACGATATCAACGCCGTAATCAATGAGTTCGTGGGCGATCTTCTTCTGTCTTGAAGTGGGTTCATATACGCCCTCCTGGCCGAAATGGCAGGAAGCAATGATTATCGCGGCTCCCTCCTTCTTAAGATCATCTATAAGTCCGTAAACCTTGGAAGCATTCGTATCGTTGCCAAGGCCGACCATGCCGATCTTTATGCCCTTGCTCGTGGTAAATATCGAAGTGTATTTGTCATCGCTCCAGAGAATACCCTTGTCATCCAAGTTCTTCCTGGTCTCCTTAAGACCCTCTTCCCAGAAATCCATAGTATGGTTATTGGCGATATTTACAGCCTCAATACCGGCTCTGGTAAGCATCTCCAGATTCTCAGGCTTCATGCGGAAGATATACTGGTTGTTCTTGTGGCTCGTTGTCTCAGTGACAGGATTCTCGAGATTGACCAGCGTCATGTCGTCGGACTTGAAAAGCTCGGCGCAGTTCTGGAAGCAGTAATCCATATTGTCTTTGACCTTGTCGTCAAAAGACTTCTTGGATGCCCTGTAATCCTGGGTAAGCGTGCAGTCACCCGTAAAAGACACGGTAACGGTGCGCTCTTCGGGAGCCAGTGACGGCGTAGGAGTAGCTGTAGGTGTAGGGGTTGAAGAAGGTGTGGTCTCAGTAGAGACGGTCTCCAAAACGACAGAGGTAGCTGCGGACTGCTCAATATCTGTATTTACGGTATCGAGCACGGATTCACCGGGTTTGCTGTTGCAGGCTGCAATATTTACTGACATTGCGGCAACAAGGCCAATCGTCAGAAATCTCTTCAAAGGCCGGAAATCGCGGGAAAACTTCACTATTAGCGCTACCTTTCTGAAAAAATTAGAAATGCCGACGCTCGGTCGGCATTTAGATTATATCAATCTTTTAAAAAATCAATACATGAAATATGTGGAATTAGAAAAGCAAAAATGCGGTGCCGAATGGCTTAATGCCGATCCTCCTTGTTCCGCCCAGAATGCCTCCCAGTATAAACTGTTCTGAGACCGGATGGATCTCGCCTCCGTCGTCAGAAGCCTTGCATTCATAAGCCCCGAAATGCTCAGAAACATCAACGAATCTAGGCTCGTCCGACCTGTTCATCACGAATACCACTGCCCTGCTGCCGCCGGCTTCCCTGCCGAAAGCGTCACGGTCTTCTTTTAAGTATCTGACAAAGGCAAATGTACCGCCCTCTGCCATAAGAGTCTTATAGTAGCCGGTCTTAAGGCACTGGTTCTCGGTCCTGAGCCTTGCGATACGCTTAAAGTAAGATAATGCCTCCTGCTGTTTGCGGTCAGTCCTGTACCATGGATATGTCCTTCTGTTGAAAGGATCCTTATATCCTTCCATAAGGATCTCATCACCATAGTAGATGCATGAAGCGCCTATGTAGCAGGTCTGGAAAGCAAAAGCCATCTTGGACAGGGACGCTACCGTGTCATAGTACTTCGGATCGACCTTAAAGCCTCTCTGGATATCCCTGTCGTCTGTATCTTCAGGTCTTGAGAGCATGGTCATGATCCTCGGAACGTCATGCGAAGACACGAGGTTCATCATGGAATAATATGCTTCCACAGGATAACGCTCGCGGAATCCTTCGAATCTTGAATCAGCGATCTCCGCGTCGATATAGCCTGCAAGGAAATCCAGCAGGATATGCCTGAAGGTATATCCCATTACAGAATCGTGGGTATTGCCGAGCATAAAGTCCCTGTAATTGCCGTAGCTGCATTTATTTGATGCATCTTCCCAGACTTCACCGATAACGGCGCCCTCACCGCCCGTCTTATCCTTTACGGTCTGCCTCATCTGTCTTATGAAGCTGTCGGGAAGCTCGTCAGATACATCAAGCCTGAAGCCTGAAGCGCCTCTGGAGATCCATGTGTCTACGACGCCATCCTTACCGAAGATGAAGTTCCTGTATGCCAGATCGTCCTCGTTGATATTGGGAAGATCCGGGAAACCCCACCATGAATCGTATCCGACCGAGCCGTCTTCATTCCTGAAGAAGTTATACCAGGAACGGAACCTGCTCTCAGCGCCTTCATTAAAGGCTTTGTAGGCTCCTGTGCCCTCATATCTGCCGAACTTGTTGAAATACCTGGAATCGGCTCCTGTGTGGCTGAATACGCCGTCAAGGATGATCTTAATGCCTCTCTCCTCACAGGCACTCTGAAGGCTTAAAAAAGCCGTTGTGCCGCCGAGTACCGGGTCAACATTGAGATAATCAGCCGTATCGTATCTGTGCGAGGATCTTGCCTCAAAGATAGGATTCATGTAAAGGACATTGATCCCCAGTTCTTTCAGGTAATCGAGCCTTTCCTCAATACCCTTAAGGCTCCCGCCGTAGAAGTCACAGGCAAGATAACCCGTCTCGGGCTTGCCCTTCGTATCGACATCCTCATACCAGTCTTCGTGATAGATTCTCTCGGACCTGTCATCTGTATTGATCATCTTCTGATAATCAAAGGCAGTATCTCTGGCAAATCTGTCAGGGAAAATCTGATACATCATGGCACCTTTTAAGAATTCAGGTGTCTTGAAGTCTTTGTTGTAAACTGTTATCTGGAATGCATAAGGATACTTCTCCTCATCCACTCCGACTCTCGGAGGCTCTTTATAGAGCGTTCCCTCGCCATTCGGAGTATCCACATTTGCCCCGTAGTAGAGCGTGAGATTTGGATTATCGTCCCTCATTCCATCCGGAAGATCCGTAAGGTCGCCCGGGCAGTTAAATCTGAACCAGTAGAACAGTATCGAAGGCTCTGAAGGAAGCATGAGATTTACATGATATCTTCCAAGCCCTGATACCGAATACATCGGCTCTTCATGATAAGTGAAATTATAAAGTCCGTAAGTATAGCAGAACGTAACGTTTGAAGCTTCCTTGAAGGTATCGAAAAAGATATCGACATAAGAAGCACAAGGTCTTGCACCAAACGGCTGCCTGTACTCAGGAAGGCGCGATGCATGAATGCACCGCGCCTTGTTAAACTCTTTTGAATCAGTCTGTGTCTTATCAGACATCAGTCTTTCTTCTCCTTCTCTTCAGGCTTCTTCTCTTCTGCCTTTACCGGAGCTTTTGAAGCTGCAGGTTTCTTTGCAGGAGCCGCCTTTTTTGCAGCTGGCTTTTTAGCGGGAGCCTTCTTGGCTGTCTCCTTCTTTGCAGGAGCTTTCTTAGCTGCGGGCTTCTTCTCGGCAGGTTTCTTCTCTGCTGCCTTCTTCTCTGCAGGCTTTTCAGCCTTTACCGGAGCTTCCTTTTTCGCTTCCTTGGCAGGAGCGGGTTCAGGTTTGACTTCGATTCTCGGAATACCTGTGATCAGGGAATAAAGACCTGCATATTCGCCTGCGCTCTTCTTCCATGAATAGTCGCCCTTCATGCCTGCTTCGATGATCTTATCCCATACATCAGGGTGATGACGATAGATATCTGCAGCATACTTGGTTACGAACAGGAACTCATGGGCATTGATGTTTGCAAATGAGAAACCGTTGCCCTCGCCTGTGTATTCATTGTAAGGAGTGACTGTATCCTTAAGGCCGCCAGTCTCTCTTACGACAGGTACTGAACCATATGCCATGGAGCAGAGCTGTGAGAGGCCGCAGGGTTCAAAGATACTGGGCATGAGGAAGATATCCGATGCCGCATAGATCGTGTGGGCAAGTCCGCTGTCGAAATCGATGCATGCGCACATCTTGCCCTTGTTGCGGTTGGCAATATCAACGAGTGCCCTCTCATAGTAAGGATCGCCCGTACCGAGGATTACGACCTGCATTCCGTCGTAGAGCATTTCCTCAAGGACATAAAGAAGGAGATCCAATCCCTTCTGGTCTACAAGACGTGAGATCATTGCGCAAAGAGGAGCGCCGGGATTAACGTCAAGGCTGAGCTGCTCCTGAAGTGACTTCTTGCAGCATGCCTTACCTTCCTTGTAGTTCTTGATCGAATACTTCATCGGGATCTTGTCGTCCTTTGAAGGATCGTACTCAAGGTCATTCATGCCGTTGATGATGCCGGATACCTTATAAGCATACTTCTGAAGTGTATAGTTAAGGCCTTCACCATAGTAGTCGGTCATGATCTCATAAGCATATGTCGGAGATACCGTAGTAACAGAATTACTGAATACGATACCGGCCTTCATGAAGTTGATGGCCTTGTCCTTGATGCAGAAATCCTCTCTCAAGTAATCGTCAGGGAGATCTAACATCTCTCTTACGACGTCAATCGAATGAACGCCCTGATACTTGAGGTTATGGATCGTGTAGACCGTCTGCACATTGGTGTGATAACCGTTCTTCTTGAAGTGACAGTCAAGGAGCATAGGCATCATGCCCGTCTGCCAGTCGTTGCAGTGAAGGACATTAGGTTCGAAGTTCATGAAGTCGCCCATGAAGTCCAGAACCGCTCTCTGATAGAAGCAGTAGCGCTCGATATCGAAAACATAATCAACATAGATCTGGTCGAAGTTGAAATAGTATTCGTTATCGATGAAGTAGAACACAACGCCGTTTACTTCAAGTGAGAAAAGGCCTGCATAAAGAGACCTCCATCCCATATGAACCATCTTCCATCCGAGGAACTGGAGTTTGTCGCTGTACTTAACCTTGATCTTCTTGTAGAGCGGGATAATAACACGTGCATCAACGCCCTGCTTATTAAGCTCTACAGGCAGGCTGCCTACAACGTCAGCCAGACCGCCGACTTTGACGAACGGACTGCACGCGGACGATGCGAACAATACTTTGATGTTTTTTTCCATAATCAGATTCCTGCTCCTTTTCCTATAACAATAGGATAGTCGGGATGTCCGA
>JAEFBC010000015.1 GCA_016292155.1 Saccharofermentans sp.
AGCTGACATTGGCTGCAAGGCTGAGGATTTTCTATCAGACAAGAACGTGATAGTCCCGCTGAAACTATGTCCTAATGCAAAGCGATATTACAAGCTTCCGATAGGTGCCAACTTCATTTCCTACGGAAGCAATGTCGTTGCCGCTGCAACGGATGAGACAGCAGATATCGTGGCTGAATACATTTCGAAGTTTGAGTTCTATCACTGCTTTGAGACTCCCAATATGCACTGGCTGAATGAGAGATTGTCCCCTTTAGGTCTGACCACATGCTTTATGGCCGAATACTATCTTCCTGATGTAAACAGGCTTACTGAGCAGCCTTGTGAATATGATATGAAGGTGCTCGAAAAAGGCCAGTTCGACAATCTCTATCTGCCTGAATGGCCCAATGCATTATGCAGCGACAGAAAGCACCTTGATGTGCTTGCAGTAGGCGCATACGACGGCGGGAAGCTCATTGGTCTTGCCGGCTGTTCAGCCGATGCGGATGAGATGTGGCAGATAGGCGTTGACGTTCTCCCTGAGTACAGAAGAAAGGGCATTGCATCCGCCCTGACATCGGAGCTCGCATTAGAGATCCTTGAACGCGGCAAGGTGCCGTTCTATTGCACCGCCTGGTCCAACATCAGATCAGTAAGAAACGCTGTCAAAAGCGGCCTCATTCCGGCCTGGGCAGAGATGACCGTAAAGCCGGTGGAAACAGTAAAAGAGATGAACAAATAACCGGAGACGATACACATGCCGCAGATAACACTGACAAAAGACTTCATGGAAGAATCCTTCATGCAATTTCTGGGTGATATTTTCAAGCACCCGGAGATCTTAAGTGTCTGTGTGAAGAAGATCGTTATTACCCGTGATACGTTGAATGAGAATGGCAGAAAGGCCTTTGAAGCAGGTTTTCACGATGTTTACAGCGATGCCGATATTGCTGTAAAGGTGCGTCTTCCCAAGGACGGCTCTGTTACGCCTGAAGAATATCTGAAGAGAATAGACAGGTTTGGAATATCTGAGGATACGGCTCTCGGCTGGATGTTTGTGCCTGAGAATAATATATGCAGGGCAGTTCTTAAGAATGGCCTCAGGTATGACCTTGAATTCGGGTTTGTTCTCGACGGTGATGAACCTGTTGATCTGGGCCCATATGAAGGTGAAGACAACAATCCTGACTGGCCGCTCGAGAATATTAACCGCTTTTGGTTTATCGAGATCCAGGCGCTGGGCAAGCTTTACCGCAGAGACCATCTTATCAGCTCGCATCTGGCCAATATGAATTGCAACGAGACACTGGTCATGCAGATGATCATGCGCGACAGGAAATATTCCACGAACCATCACAGATACGGATATTCAGAGCAGCTCGATTATGTGGAAGACCTGGGGAAGGTCCCATATGAGACTGAAGATCAGGTTTTTAACCGCATCGCCGATCATATTTACGCGGCGGCTCTGGCTTACGACAGGCTCGCAAAGCATTTCTATCCGCAGTATAAGGACCGGAGCGGGGATCTTCTCGCGATCTGGGATGCGTATGAGGCGAATAGAGTAAAGGGATAGGAAATCAAATATTCGAGTTTATAATGGGGTTATAATACCGGAACAATTATGTAGGGGGGATACATAGGATGCCTGGAGATAAGAAGGTTTTTCAGTCACGCAGGGTCAATAACAGGGCATTTGCTTTTTTTGGCATGCTTATTTGTACGGCTATCCTTACCTTTTTCCTGGTCAGGGAAATTCTCGATGTAATCTATGTTGATCCGCAGCTGTATTATTTTTTGGAAATTATCATTCCGGTTCTGAACGGCATAGCGGCAGGCATTCTGGTTGTTGTTTTTGACAAGCAGGTCACTATTGAGATCGATGATGAGTCATTAACATATACAAAAGGCAACATTGTTGAGAAATATTCACTTGATTCTTTTGCCGGAACCAATGTCATAAATAACTACATGAATGGCGGATATGTTAATTCAGAAAGACTTCTGAAGTTTATCAGATCAGACGGAATCATCAGGCAGATAAATGTTCCTTTCAAGGAAGAAGAGTTTTCTGATATTGTTGCGCTTATTGTTAAGCATAAAAGAGCGAATGCTGATACTGAAGAAGTTACAAACGGGATCAGGGATTCATTTGACGGCGGTAAAAGGTTTGAGATACCTAAGGATGAATATACTGAGAGTTTTACACGCGCCGGCCGTATCAAGGGAATAATAGGCATAATTGTCACGGTTATAGCGGTCGTGGTATGTATAGTTGCGTACCTGAAGCTGCCTCAATTTGTATTTATTGCAGTTGCCATTATTTTCGGATTTTTGGGACCGGCATTGGCTGCCATCATTTATTTCTACGGAAGAACAGAAACAAAACAGGCACTCTCTGATACTCCGTCCTTTGTAATATTTGAACCTTTTTGCCTTACCTTCGGGGACAAAAGATACGATGCTTCTGAGATCAGTAAAATAGTTGCCTCTCCGGATACATATGAATCGATCCGGAGTACCACCGTGGGGTTCAGAACGGTTGTTATTACAGACAGAAATGATAATAAGCACAAATATTGCTTTGGCAGAACACCCAAAGACAATAAGAAAATGGTTTTCGAGGGCTATCCGGAACTGGTTGGCCAGCTTGACTCATGGTGCTTTGCAAACCATATAGAATTCAGACTTGACTTAGGTTAGCAAAACATCAAAAATCGACCAAAATGCCATGAAAGCCTTATATTTAGGGCTTTTTTGCATTTTTATGCCTAGTTTTTCACACAATTTTTTTGGCGTTTTGATGCTGAAATGAAGACTATTTGAAAACCTGTGAGTCTAACCTTTATGCAGAAACAAAAGGGCACGGCAATGGTGCCCCGGCAACAAAAAACACAAAGGGGAAAGAACAATGAGTATGAAATACTGGTATTACACTGGAAGCGATAACGCAGGCAGTAGTTATACTGATTTCACTTCAAATAATAACGGATCTGCCGGCAGTTATACGGATTTCTCAGGATTCGGCAACAGCTATGCGGACAGAAACAGCGAGAGCTTCCGAAATGGCTACAACGACTATTCCGGTTTTGGAAGCGGCTATACAGACTTTACCCAGCCTGCACAGAGCGCTCCCGCTTCAGGCTACACAGGATATTCAGCAGGAACTTACGCTGCATCCACTGGTTATGCAGCATCAGGTTATGCTGCTAACGCGGGCTATGCTGCAGCCGGCACAAGCGCACCCGTAATCAACAGGACTGTAAGACAGGCGCCCACATTCGTAAAGGCCGGCGTTGACGGCACGAAGAAAAAGAAGGGCGCGGGCAAGCTCGTTATCGGTGCTTTCGCGGCTATCGCGGTAATGCTCGGAGCAGCATTGGGCGCCAAGTACTTCATGTCCAACGGCGACAATTTCATATCAAAGATCTTCTCTGACCTGGGAAGCAAGGCGACTGCAGTCCCTTCCGAGATCCCTCTCGGCCAGGAAGGCTTTGCTAAATACACGACTCCGACTAAGCCCGACAAGTCTTCCAAGGCTCAAAAGGGTGCTGCTAATGGTGCCGCAAACGGTGCAGGTGCTGCAGCAGGCGCTGCGGACGGCGAACACAGGGACGTTTACGATATCGCGGACAAGATCCTTTCTCAGATCAAGTGCGACAACGATATCGATACCGCAAGAGCGATCTTCACCTGGGTTCACTCGCACGTTTACTATCAGACTGTAGGTCACAGCCAGACTTACGAGGAGGCTGCGCTCATGGGCTTCACAAAGAAGACCGGCGACTGCTATGTTTACTTCTCTTGCTCGAAAATGCTCCTCGACCGCGCTGAGATCCCTAACCTGATGGTCAAGAGATACCCTGTCAAGAAGAGCGCCCACTTCTGGAACCTCGTTCAGCTTGACGGCCAGTGGTATCACTGCGACGCCACAGTATATAAGGATCACCCGTCCATGTACTTCATGCTCACGGATGAAGAGATCGACGACAAGTACCATCAGTTCGACAAGTCGCTTTATCCGGAGCGCGCCTCGAACAGCAGCTCTTACCCGGATGACGTGGTATACCAGCCTGGTGAGTACGGCGGTGATGTCGATTTCGAAAACTATGGTGATATAGATTACAACCCGTTCACCGGCCAGGCCGAAGGCCCTGCCCGTGATCAGGATGTTGATTACGAAGACTTTTACTCCGACGACTTTTGATTTTCCCAGATTGGCCCGGCTGCTGACATGCCGGGCCTGATCATTTATGGATGTTTCTGTGCGTTTTAACGCGCGTTTAATGCCCTTTCCCAAGGCTCCGGGAGTTGATCTCCGGGGCCTGTCTTTTATCATTAAACCGAAAAGATATATTGAAAAACGATAAAAAACTATTGAAATTCATTTTCGGGGATGTTAATATGAGCTCATCCGGAGAATATGTTTTGGAGAGGTAAGGACACATGACATCCGACATTAATAAGATCAACGAACAGATCAATGACTTAGAGTACAAGATCAACAAAGGCAGGTCAGAGATCAAAACTGCACGTGTCTCCATGTTCAGATATTTCTGGCCGTTCCTGGTGCTCTCGATCGCCGGAGGTTTATTTGCATATATTTATTCGTTCGTATACTTTTTCTCAACACCACCGGACGAAAGAGTTGTCTCACAGC
>JAEFBC010000100.1 GCA_016292155.1 Saccharofermentans sp.
GCTAAGAAGGCTGGCGTTGCAGTTATGGCTACAGGCCGTTCTGACTTCCCGAACCAGGTTAACAACGTTCTCGCATTCCCCGGCATCTTCCGTGGTGCTCTCGATGTAAGAGCTTCTGATATCAACGACGAGATGAAGATCGCTGCAGCTAACGCTATCGCAGGCATCGTTTCTGATGCTGAGCTCAATCCTGATTACATCCTTCCTGATGCATTCGATGCAAGAGTAGGTAAGGCTGTCGCAGCCGCAGTTGCCCAGGCAGCACGCGACACAGGTGTAGCAAGAATCTGAATAAACTGAATTAAAGCAACAATCTCCCGCAAATTTGTTGCGGGAGATTTTGCAATTTATAGTAAAGGAGTTTCCACATGATAGACGATTTAGAGCTTTTAAGACTTATTGAGAACAACGCCAGACTCTCTTCTGAAGAGATTGCCGTTATGCTTGGTACAACCGCCGCGGATGTGGAAGCCGAAATAAAGCGCCTTAAGGATGAGAACATCATCTTAGGTTATAACACGATCATCAACTGGGAAAAGCAGGCACCCGACAACTGCATCGGTATGATCGAAGTAAGGATCACACCCGTAAAGAATAAGGGTTATGACCATATTGCCCAGATACTGAGTAAATATGACAAGGTAACTGCATGCTACCTCATGAGCGGCGGCTTTGATCTCATGATCATCTATGAGGACCGCACATTAAGAGATATCGCTACATTCGTTACTGAGAAGATCGCTACTATGGAAGGCGTTCTTTCCACGACAACACACTTTATCCTTAAGAAGTATAAGGCGAATGGTATAATCTACGATAATCCGAATACTGACGACAGGCAGGCTATCATCTTATGAGTTTTGATTACGATTCCAAGATATCCAAAGCAGTACAGCAAGTACCGCCGTCTGCAATAAGGAAGTTCTTTGATCTTGCCAATGAGATGAAGGGCCACGTAATCTCACTTTCCATAGGTGAGCCCGACTTTGTTACTCCCTGGACGATCAGAGAAGCTGCAATTAATTCAATTATCGACGGATATACCCATTATTCGCCCAATTCCGGATATATCGACTCCAGAGTTGCTATCGCAGATTATCTTAAGAGAAGATATGGCGTTTCTTATGACGCCAAGTCTGAGATCTTTATCACCGTAGGCGGATCTGAAGGCCTCGACCTTGCTGCCAGAGCCCTTATCAATCCCGGTGATGAGGTAATCGTTGTTGAGCCCTGTTTCGTTGCGTATAAGGCAACTGTAGAGTTTGCTCACGGTGTTCCTGTAATTGTAGAGACCAAGCCCGAGAATAACTACAAACTCATGCCTGAAGAGCTCGAAGCCGCAATTACCGATAAGACCAAGTATGTGATCGTAGGTTATCCTAATAATCCTACAGGCGCCATCATGACACTTGAGGATTGGGCCAAGATCAAGGATGTCCTTATGAGACACCCTGATATCATCGTTCTTTCCGATGAACTTTACTGCGAGCTTAACTATCTTGACGGCAAGCCTGCATCGCTTACACAGTTTGCCGAATTAAGAGACAGAGTTGTTATGGTTAACGGCTTTTCGAAGTCTTATGCCATGACAGGTTTCAGAGTAGGTTACCTGGCAGGACCTCATGAGCTTATTGCTCCTATGGTAAAGATC
This sequence comes from Saccharofermentans sp., assembly GCA_016292155.1. Lineage (GTDB taxonomy): Bacteria > Bacillota > Clostridia > Saccharofermentanales > Saccharofermentanaceae > Saccharofermentans. The sequence continues at coordinate 1,652 of JAEFBC010000100.1, forward strand.
CACCAGTACTGCATCATGTGCGCGCCTTCAACATCACAGCTGGCTGTTATCGAAGCTGCTATGAATGCTGATGATGAAGTCAAGAAGATGCGTGATGAATATAACCACAGAAGAAGAGTTATCGTTCAGGGCTTAAAGGACGCAGGACTTGAGTGTTTTACGCCTTACGGGGCTTTCTATGCTTTCCCTTGCATCAAGGCTACCGGAATGACATCTGAAGAGTTCTGTGAGAAGCTCCTTATCGAAAAGCATGTCGCTATAGTTCCCGGCAATGCTTTCGGCAAGTGCGGTGAAGGTTTTGTACGTATCAGTTATGCTGCTTCTTTGGAAGACATCAAGGAAGCAATGAGACTTGTAAAAGAATTTGTTGAAGAACATAAGAGGTAATAAATGCTTGAATTTGACAACATAAGACTCGATCTTGAATCTTACGAAGTGCCTGTAGCTGAGCTTAAAGATGCTCTTCACATTGACCGCGTATCTGATCAGATAAGCGAATATGAGAACCGTATGCAGGAGCCTGATTTCTGGAACAATGTTGAGAAAGCAACAGAGATCCAGCAGACCTTGGGCAGACTTAAGAAGAAAGTGGAGAGCTATAACGCTCTTGTGGCAGAACGTGAGGACCTTCTGGCTCTTTGTGAGCTCGCTAATGAGGAAGAAGATCTCGATTCTCTTGAAGAACTTAAGACTTCATCTGCTAAATTCAAGGAAGATTTTGAGAAGATGCGTCTTGAGACTCTCCTTACAGGTCCCTACGATGCAAATAACGCGACAATCACTCTTCATGCCGGTGCAGGCGGTACTGAGGCAATGGACTGGTGCTCAATGCTCTACAGAATGTATACCAGATGGGCTGAAAGTCATGGCTTTGGTGTTGAAGAGCTTGACTATGTTGAAGGTGATACAGCCGGAATCCAGTCAGTATCTTTGATGATCAAGGGTGATTATGCCTATGGTTTCTTAAGATCCGAGTTAGGTGTTCACCGTCTTGTAAGAATCTCGCCTTTCGATGCGGCAGGCAGAAGACATACATCATTTGCCTCATGCGAAGTTATTCCTGAACTGGACCAGAAGACAGAAGATGATATCAAGATCGACATGTCCGATGTCCGTGTTGATACATACCGTGCGACAGGTAAGGGCGGTCAGCATATCAACAAAACAGATACAGCTGTCCGTATGACTCATAACCCCACAGGAATCGTTGTTTCCTGCCAGGCAGAGAGATCACAGCTCCAGAACAAGGAGACATGTTTAAGAATGCTCAAGGCTAAGCTTTTCGCACTTGCAAGAGCATCCGAAATGGAGAAGATCGAAGACCTCAAGGGTAACCAGATGGAGATCGCATGGGGTTCACAGATCAGATCTTACGTATTCTGTCCTTATACGCTCGTAAAAGACAACAGAACCGGCTATGAAGAGGTTGATGTCGATTCAGTTATGGACGGCAATATCGACGGCTTCATCAATGCTTTCCTGTCAGGCATGAAGAACGAGAAGTAATTACAAAACAATCTGAATTAAGAGAAGCTCCCGTAAGTAAAAAACGGGAGCTTTTTGTTATAATTATTTTAGTTTTTAGACAGGATACCGGGGAATATAAAGGCAATATGGAAATGACTGAAAGAAAGGGAATAAGGGCAGCTTTGACAGTAACTGCTGTTCTTTCTTTGCTGGTTATTCTAGGTCTTTCAGCCGTCGTCATATTCAAAGACCAGGGAATATTTCTTATCCTTTTTGCTCTGTTTTATGTTCTTGTTCCCGGTTTTGCTTTGCTGATCACAATTGATCATGATATATATGACAGGTTCAAAAGCCTGACACTGCTTTTATCATTTTATGCAGGTTTTTCTCTTATCGTAATCCAGTACTATCTCCTGAATGCCTTAGGAATTCTGGAAGCTGTGAGATATACGCCTTTGATCATCGGACTAGTTCTGATATTTGTCTCCAGGAAAAAGATCGTGGCTTTAAAGGGAAAGCTGCCTTCGTATAAAGATTTCTATAAAGCCGGACCGTATCTTGCGTTGACTGCTATTGTAATGTTTGCGAGCTTTTACGGATTTTATAAGACAGTTCCTACTCAGAGCGACAATGTGTTCCTGGATTATTGCTATCACATGGGGAACATCGACACTCTTTACAGGGGAGGAAGTCTTGAAGATACAAGAGTAATGGGCATGACTTTCAAATACCATTATTTTATGGATCTTTTCAATGCTGTCCTGAAATACGTATTCCCGGCAAGTCTTTGGAATATGGTATTAAGATACCCGATCTTGCTTGTTCCTCCGCTTATCAGCGGCAGTGTTTATAATCTCATTCAGAGTAAGACAAATAACAGGGCAATAACATTTGTTGTTTCTTTTCTTGCATTGATCTTTCCTTCGGTTACAGCTACAACAGCATTGCTTCCGAATCACATAATTACAAACGTTAACAGTGTTGGCATAGCTTTGCCGCTTGTAATTCTGCTTGTTGAGATATTTATCAAAACAACTGTTCCTGGAGAGGGGAAATTTACTGATCTTTTCCTTGTTTTCCTGTTAGGTTTTACACTGACCGGATTAAAGGGTCCGTTTGCTTTGGCTCTGGCCGGAGCGCTTGTCGTATTTTTCATTTACAGCTGGATCGCAAACAGAAAAGTATCTGTTCTACAGTTGCTCACGATCCCTGTATTTATTGCATCTTTTGCCATTATATGGTTCGCGCTCCTAAACGTTGCGGCGACGGGTTCCAATGTAACGGGCGACGCGCAGGGGATAATGAAATATCTGAGTTTCCAGGTTACTGTTCCTGGCTTTGGCCTTACAGATGGCTTTTTGATCAACACGTCTGACGGATTGCTGTTCCTGCCTCAAAGTTTGTTCTTCACATTCGCAGGCGCGGTAATACCAATGCTCGTGATGTTCTTCGTAGTGATCGTCCGTTTGTTCCGCAAAAAGAAAGCTGATATTGATCTCCGCACCGCAATGTGCGTTATCTGCACATGCGCAGGAATAGCTATGAATTATCTGATGGCTGTGGGCTACAACAGAAACTATTTCTTCATGTTTGCTATGCCGTTTGCTTATTATGCAACTGCCGCTTTTGTATGTCTTGCAATTGGTCTTAAGCATAGAATCCTAAAGCTTGTTTCCGTTATTGTGGTTGCGCTTTCCTGCATGATCTCAGTGCTTGCCATCTTTAATAACTGCGATAAGCCGCTTTTGGCTTACGGATCCGGAAAACTCTCGCAGGACGAGATAAACTGTATCGCCTGGATCAAGGAAAATACTGACAGAGATGCTCTTTTCGCAATCAACGAGAGCGAGCCAAATGGTAAGAAATATTATTATTCAGGATATTCCGAGAGAAGATACTATCTTGAGTGTTATAAGTATGCTGAAAACAGCGGTAAAACAGCTGAAGATCTTGCGTCACAGATCGAGATCAATTCCAGACTCTATACTGATGAAGAATCGCCTGTATTGGCTCAGGAAATAGGAATCGACTATGTCATTTACTATAACGTGAACGGCGAAAAACCGGAGATCTTAGATAAGTATTATCAACTTTGTTATGACAGTTCCGAAGTAAAGGTTTATTCTGTCAGACCACAACAGTAATTTTCAGAATGCTGTTTATTTGCAATCTGTGCATAAATGCTTGCAAAGCATTCCAAAAACGAGATTTAAAAATTGTTTTGTTGTATCTTCTATTCAGATGAAAGGAGTGCAACAGGTGAACATCAAGTTTTTGCTGGATCCTGAGGATCCGATGAGAAAAGATTTAGAACACCTCGGGATCAAAGACGATCCTGATTCCCAGTATGTATTGATCCGCAAAGGCGCGGATGTTAATTACATCGCCGGAAAAAGGGAAGATCAGCAGTTCTTTATTGATGTTAACGATATCTGTTTTATTGAGAGCATGGGGCACGACATAATAATCCATGCGAATGACGGCACTTACAATTCGGGGGATAGACTTAAAGCTTTGGAGCAGGTCCTGCCGGCTGACCGTTTCTTAAGAGTAAGCAATTCCGCAATTGTAAACCTGAAGAAGATTAAACGAATCGAATCAAGCCTTTTGCAGAAATTCATCCTGCATATGACTAACGGATCCAAAGTCGATGTAACCAGAAGTTATTACTACATTTTCAGAGAAAGAATTGGAATTTAAAAGGGGAATAATATGAACATTTTAACAGTTAGTGTATCTACTTTATTGATACCGATTATTGTGGTTATTACTGTTGCGGTTTTCTTCATATACAAGGCCGTATATGACAAGCACACAAATCAGATCCTTGAATCAGGCGAGACTAAAAAGCGTAAATGGATTGCTCCGTGGGGTTTGGCGCTCATAGTTCTGGGTGCACAACTCATACTCGTAGCAGGCTTTATGTTTCCTGCATCGATGCTTATGTTCGATCATACTGCAGTCGAATTGTCTGAATCAAATCCGATGCATTTTGATCTCAGTGACTCTGTGCAGTTTGTAATAAATGAATCGAATTATGACGAAGGAACGACATTTACTGATGAAGGCATAACTGTGACGATTTACAGCCAAAAACGCACAGATGAACACGAGTACTATGTAATCTTAGGTGAGATAGAAAAACAAAAGGCTGATCCTACGTTCGTTTACGTCTGTTTAGGCACTGACAATGGTGATTTTGAGAGTGAGTCTTATATTCCTGTTACAACAGACAGCTCTAAGGCGTATTTTAAATGCGAAATAATGACAGGTGTTGACAAGCCGAATTCTCTCAGGGTCGCAGTCGATTATGGAGATTCATTCGATAAAAATTCCGATAATTTCCCGCAGGATATTAAGCTGAGTTTCTGATGTTTTGAATGCCGGATATAGGAATAGATCAAAAAAGAACGTGTACTGCAAATGCGGTACACGTTCTGCATTTAAAGCTTTTCCGCTTACAGCGCTTCAAAATGAGGCTTGTGGTCTTTGTAGTATACGGTCTCTTTAATACCAAATGATCTCAGGTATTCTACTGCTTCGTTAAAGCTTACCGCAAAAGTGCCGGGGAAATGTGAATCAGAGCCCAAAGTGATCAGTTTTCCGCCCATTTCCAGGTATCTTCTTATGAGTTCTGCGTCAGGCAGGTGTCTTGTAAATCCGCCGTCCTTATGCTTTTGGATCGATTTTGTGTTGATCTCAAGAGCTTTTTCCTTGGCGATCATGACTTCGAAAAGTCTGTCTAACTCCTTAGGAGTCTCTTCATAGGTAATGAAGTCATTCTTGTTGTCGGCATATCTGTTTATGTAGTCGTAGTGCGCGACTACGTCGAAATTGTTGCATTTCTCGCACATCTCAGCCATGGTGTTGATATATTCGCTGTGAAGGTCTTTTGCTGGGAGCTTGTAGCAGCCGCGCTCAACATAGAAGTCCTGGCCTCTGAACAGGTGAACGCTCATAAGAACGACGTCCAGGGGGATGGAAGCGGCAACCTTGTCTATTTCTTCTGCAACATGGGTCTGATATCCGAATTCGATGCCCTTAAGGAGCTCGAATTTGTCTCCTGCTATGGCGCGCCACTGTTCAAATGCTTTGTTGTACTCTTCCAGATCGAACATCCAGTTCAGTCCGTCGTCAGGATAGTCGATCTCGTAGTGTTCTGTAATTCCTATTCTCGTAAAACCCTTGGATTGAGCCTCGCTTATGAGCTCATAAATTGATTGGCCGGCGTCTGCCGAGAAGTGTTTTGTATGATTATGTCCGTCAGTTATCATTTTGTCCCCTTAATTAAAAGATTTTATTTTACTTTATGGTATCATAAGTTCATTAGAAAGAGGTGATACTTATGCCCAAGAAAAAAGAAACCAAAAAGATCAAGACCAGCGAGCTTTTCGCTGAATTTCCTAACCTTTATGAGGTAGCTTCACAAGATGATATGACAGCTAC